>CALGWX010000084.1 GCA_937936215.1 uncultured Burkholderiaceae bacterium
CGGCAGCCACACGTGCAGCGGGATCTGCGCCGACTTGCCGGTGGCGCCGATGAACAGCAGCACCCCGATCAGGCTCGCCGAGACGCCCGCCGGCACCCCGGCGGCGAAGGCGGCGTTGATGCGGTCCATGTCGAGCGTGCCCACCGCGAAGAACAGCAAGAACATGCCGAGCAGGAAGCCGGCATCGCCGATCCGGTTGGTGATGAATGCCTTCTTGCCGGCGGCGGCCTTCTCCGGGTCCTCGAACCAGAAGCCGATCAGCAGGTACGAGGCCAGGCCCACGCCCTCCCAGCCGACGAACAGCACCAGAGCCGAGCGGCCGAGCACCAGCAGCAGCATGAAGAACAGGAACAGGTTGAGGTACGCGAAGAAGCGCGCGTAGCTCTCGTCGTCGTGCATGTAGCCGGTGGAGTAGACGTGGATCAGCGAGCCCACGCCGGTGACGATCAGCACCATCACCGCGGAGAGCCGATCGAGGTAGAAGGCGATCTCGAACGGCCGGCCGGCGAAGGTGGCCCAGGTGTAGACGACCTCGATCACCGGCTGGCTGTCGTTGGCGAGCAGCCCCGCCACGGCAACCACCGCGATCAAGAACGACAGGATCGGCAGCCCGCAGCCGACCACGCTGACGAAGCGCTTGCCCAGCGCGTTGCCGGCCAGCCCGTTGAGCAGGAAGCCCAGCAGGGGCAGGACGACGATCCAGGTGAGCGCGTTCATGAGGCCGCCTTCCCGCGCGGCGCGGGGCATTCTTGCGTGAACCGGCCCGGCGCGCGCATCGTCACCCCTTCAGGTCGGTGAAGGCGCCCATGTCGAGCGAGCCCTTGCGCGAAACCAGCAACAGCACGATCGGGATCGCCACCGCGATCTCCGCCGTGGCCACCACGAAGATCAGGAACACCAGCACCGCGCCGACCGCCTCGCCCATCTGGTGCGCGAAGGTCACCAGGCTCAAGTTGACGCCGTTGAGCATCAGCTCCATGCACATCAGCATCACCAGCAGGTTGCGGCGAACGATGACGCCGAGCAGGCCGATCGAGAACAGCGCGATGGCCAACGCGAGCAGCAGCTGCACCTTGTCCATCAGCCCCTCCGGTGCAGCTTGACCACCGCCACGGCGGCGACGATCGCCGCCTCCATCAGCACGGTGGCGACGATGAACTGCAGCCAGTACTCGCGCACGAAGGCGGCGGCAAACTGCGCCAGGCCGAAGCCGCCCGCCCCCGCCGGCGTCGCCGCCGGCTCGGCGTTCCAGGTGGCGCCCACCAGCGCCACCAGCAGCAGCACGAAACCGATGACCCCCGGCACCAGCAGCTGGGAGAAGCGGGTCTGGATCGCCGGGTCGCGCGGGTCGAGCATCATGATCACGTAGACCATGAACACCATCACCGCGCCGACGTAGATCAGCACCTGGAAGGCGGCGATGAAGTGCACGCCGAGCAGGCCGTAGATCCCGCCGAGGAACACCATCGTCGAGATCAGCGCCGTGGCCACCCGCATCGGCTCGCGCAGCACGATCATGAAGAGCGCGCCGGCCAGCGCGCCGGCGGCAAACACCACTAGCAACAGCGTGTCCAGCCCAGCCAGCAGCGAGTCGATCATCGCGGGCTCCTCGCCGGCGGCGGCGGATACGGCTTGGCCACGTCGTCGTGCGGCTGCCAGGACAGCAGTTCCTCGCGCGCGATCCACATGTTGCCGCGGTCGTAGCTCGGCAGGTTGGGCACTTCCTTGACCATGCGGATGGCATCCTCCGGGCAGGCCTCGACGCACAGGCCGCAGAAGATGCAGCGCGAGTAGTCGATCTCGAAGCGGGTCGGGAACTTCGGGTGCGCGGCGTCTTCCGGGTTGAAGCCGGCGTCGATCTCGATCACCTTGGCCGGGCACACGGTGGCGCACATGTTGCAGGCGATGCACTGCGGGCTGCCGTCGGGCCGGCGCGTCAGGATGTGCTTGCCGCGGTTGCCGGCGGCGTAGTCCCAGCGCGTCTCCTCCGGGTAGTAGGTGGTGAGCGCGCCCTTGCGACCGGTGATCCACTTGGCCATGTTGGCCAGGAAGACGCGGCTGGTGATCGCCAGCCCGCGCAAGATCTCCGGCAGATACAGCCGCTCCCACACGCCCATCGTGGGCTCGTTCCAGTACTGCTTGCGGACGAAGGGCTTGCGGGCGGTCATGGCAATGGCCCCTGTCCGCCCGAGGCCACCGGCAGCCCCCGCGGAAGCGAGGCGGTACACGCGCCGGCACCGGTGTGCTGGCGCATGGCTGCCGACCTGGCCGGGCCTGCCAGCCCGGCCGTGGCACAGCGGGCGGAAGCGAGCGTCGGGGGTCGTTTCATTTCAGCGCAGCGCCCACACGAAGACGACGGTGACCACCAGGTTGGCGAGCGCCAGCGGGAACATGAACTTCCACGCGAAGCGCAGCACCTGGTCCCAGCGGAAGCGCGGCAGCGTCCAGCGGATCAGGATCTGGAAGCTGCACAGCACGAACACCTTGGCCAGGAAGGTCAGCAGCTGGATCACGACCACCGTGCCGTGCGACAGCGGCACCTCCACCCCGCCAGGGAACAGGAACCCCGCGTCGTTCATGTACGGCAGGTTGTAGCCGCCGAGGAACAGGGTCGTGAAAAGCGCCGCGATGATCGCGATCTCGATGAACTCGGCGAACATGAACAGGCCCATCTTCATGCCGCTGTACTCGGTGAAGTAGCCGGCGATGAGCTCGGACTCCGCCTCCGGCAGGTCGAACGGAATGCGCTTGTTCTCGGCGATCGCCGCGGCGAGGAAGAGGGTGGCCGCGAACGGCTGCAGCACGATGCCCCAGGCCGGCAGCACGCCGAGCACGATGCCCGACTGCCAGCGCACGATCTCGTCGAGGTTGACGGTGCCGTAGATCAGGATCAGGCCGAGCAGGGTCAGCGCCATGATCAGCTCGTAGCTGATCATCTGGCTGCCGGCGCGCAGCGCCCCCAGCAGCGAATACTTGTTGGCCGAGGACCAGCCGGCCAGCATCGCGCCGATGATGGTCATGCCGCCGAAGGCGAAGACGATCAGCAGGCCGGCGTCGAGCTTGGCGATCTGCATCGAGTAGCTGCGGTCGCCGAACCACCCCGCTAGCGCCGGGATCAGTTCGCCCGGCCGCAGCTCGCCGCCGAAGGGCACCACGGCGAACACCAGCAGCACCGGCGTGAACACCACCCAGGGCGCCACCATGTAGGCGTACCAGTCGTAGGTCTTGGGCTTGAAGTCCTCCTTGAGCAGCAGCTTCAGGCCGTCGGCCATGCCGTGGAACAGGCCCCACCAGACCAGCTTGATCTGCGTGAAGGGGATGCGCAGGTAGGCGCGGTTGGCGCCGATTCGGTCGGACATCACCGCCGCCTGCTTGCGCTCGACCCAGGTCAGGATGGTGCCGAAGCCCATCAGCACGCTGATCGCGTAGGTGATGAAGACCAAGTAGACGACGAGGTCCTGGGTCATGCGACCTCCGCCGCCACCGCCAGCCGGGCGAAGAGCGCCTCGGCGTGGGCTACCGTCGGCTTCGGCGGGAACAGCCGCTCGAAGCGGCTGACCACGCCCGCGAAGTTCGTGTAGTGCCCGCTGCGCTCGGTCTGGATGCTGATCGGCACGAAGACGTCAGCATGGCCATTTTCGGGCGCCAGGTAGCTGCCGAGCAGGATCACCCGGGCGCCGCGCGGCAGGCTGCCGAAATCGGCCCCCTCGCCCCAGACCAGCACCAGATCGGTGCCGTCGGGGAACGCGATCGGCGCCTCGCCGAACAGTTGCCGCGCCGCGATGGTGTTCGGGTTCTTGTCGGCGCGGATCAGCAGCTCGTCTTCCAGCACCTCGCCGGGCAGCGGCTGGTGGTCTGCCTTGACGAAGCAGGCGAAGCGCGGCGCTAAATGCGCCTTGAACGCGGCCAGCTCCTCGTTCGAGCCCCAACTGGACACAAGCGCCACCGGCCGCCTCGCCTCGTCGATCAGCCGCCGCGCCGCGGCGACCGCCTCGTCGAGCGTCGCCGGCCGGCCCTTGCGCATCGCCTGCTCGGCGCGCGGCCGCTCGAAGATCTGCGCCAGGTCCCGTCCCTTGTTGCAGATCCACGGCCCGTTGACGACGGGGTTCTCCAGCGGCGTGACGCGGGCGATCGCGGTGTTCTGCTTCGGGTCGAGGTGGTTCAGCCTCCACTCGCGCTTGCGGTGCCAGAGGTTGACCGTGCAGCCGCGGGCGCAGCCGGGGCAAACCGACGGCGTGGCCTGCAGGTACCACACCCGCGCCTTGTGCAGGAAGTTCTTCGCCAGCAGCGCGCCGACCGGGCAGATGTCGACCACGTTGTCGGAGTACGGGTCGGCGTTGAACGAGCCGTCCTCGGCAGCGCGCACCAGCGAGTGGTCGCCGCGGTTCTGGATCCCCAGGCCGTGCGAGCGCGAGACCTCGCGTGTGAAGCGGACGCAGCGCGAGCAGACGATGCAGCGCTCGTTGTCGAGCACGATGCGGTCGGACAGCGGATAGAACTTGGTCGCCCGCACCTTGGGCACCGTCGAGACCGACGGCTCGCCGTTGTAGGCGTAGTGGTGGTCCTGCAGGAGGCACTCGCCCGCCTTGTCGCAGATGCCGCAGTCGACCGGGTGGTTCAGGAGGATGAACTGCAGGATCTGCTTGCGCTGCTCGCGCACCGTCTCGGAGTCCGTCAGCACGCGCATGCCCTCGGAGATCGGCATGTTGCAGGCGATGTCGGTCCAGCTGCTGCCGCCGCCTTCGCCCTCGACCTCGACCACGCAGACGCGGCAGTTGCCGGCCACCGACAGGTGCGGATGCCAGCAGAAGTACGGGATGTAGAAGCCGGCGGCCAGCGCCGCCTGCAGCACCGTCTGCCCCTTCTCGGCGTGGACCGGCTGGCCGTTGATGAAGAAGTCAGGCATGGGCAGCCTCGACTTCTAGCTTGCCGCCGTACTTCGACCGCTTGTGCTCGATGTAGTACTCGAACTCGTCGCGGTACTTGGCAATGATGCCGACCGTCGCGTAGCCGGCGGCGTCGCCCATGCCGCAAATCGTGGTGCCGTCGTTGGCGTTGGCGATGCGCACCAGCGCGTCGATGTCCTCCGGCCGGCCGTCGCCGGCCACGATGCGGTCGATGATCCGGTGCATCCAGCCCATGCCCTCGCGGCACGGCGTGCACTGGCCGCAGGACTCGTGGTGGTAGAAGCGCAGCATCACCTGCAGCAGCCGCACCATGCAGGTGCCCTCGGCGATCACCACCATGCCGCCGGAGCCGACCTGCGAGCCGGCGGCCTCCATGGCCTTGTGGTCGTAGGTGAGGCCCTCGATGTCGCGGGCGGTGAGCACCTTGGTCGAGATGCCGCCGGGAATGATGCACTTCAGCGCCCGGCCGCCGAGCACGCCGCCGCAGTCCTCGTAAATGAACCTGTCGAGGGGATAGCCGTACTCGACCTCGTAGACGCCCGGGCGGTTGACGTGGCCGGAGATCGACACCAGCTGCGTGCCGGGGCTCTTCGGCGTGCCGACCTGGCGGAACGCCTCGGCGCCCATGCGCATGATGATCGCGACGTTGGCCAGCGTCTCGACGTTGTTGACCACCGTGGGGCGCTGGTACAGGCCGCGCACCGTCAGCCGCGGCGGGCGGTTGCGCGGATAGCCCTTCTTGCCCTCGATCGAGGTGATCAGCGCCGAGGCCTCGCCGCAGACGTACGAGCCGGCGCCACGGTAGACGACGATGTCGCACGAAAAGCCGGTGCCGAGGATGTTCTCGCCGAAGTAGCCGGCCGCGTACGCCTCCTCGACCGCCGCCTGCAGGCGGCGGTACGGCTGGTCGAACTCGCCGCGGATGTAGACGAACGAGTGGCGCACCTGCAGCGCGTAGCAGGCGATCAGCATCGACTCCAGCAGCAGGTGCGGCGAGTGCTCGAGGATCCAGCGGTCCTTGAAGGTGCCGGGCTCGCCTTCGTCGGCGTTGGCGCACAGGTAGTGCGGCTGGCCGTCGTTCAGCTTCACCACCGCCCACTTCCGGCCGACCGGGAAGGCCGCCCCACCGTGGCCGAGCACGCCGGCCGCCGTCACCTCCTTGGTGACGTCCTCGGGCTTCAGCGTCGTGAGCACCCGGCGCAGCGCCTCGTAGCCGCCGCGCGCGAGATAGTCCGGCAGCAGGTGCGAGGTCGCCGTGACCGGGAAGTCCATGATGAGCTGGCGGCCGGGCATGGCTAGCGGCTCCCTGCGCTGTCGCCTGCGCAGGCGACTTCGGCCTCTCGGCCCCGGCGATCGTCGCGCCCTGCGCATGCCGGCAGCCGCCGCGGCTGCGGCAAACGGGCCGTCATCGGCCGGCGTTGGCCGTGGCGCACGGCGTTCACTTCAGCCCCTCCAGCAGCGCGTCGAGCTTGGCGGCGTCCATCGCCTCGTGATAGGCGTCGTTGATCATCACCACCGGCGCCGTGCCGCAGGAGCCCAGGCACTCCACCACCGACAGCGTGAAGCGGCCGTCGGCGGTGGTCTCGCCGACCTTCACCCCGAGCTTGCGGCTGAGGTGATCGATCAGCCGCTCGGCACCCCGCATCGAGCACGACACGTTGCGGCAGGCCTGCACGTGCCAGCGGCCGATCGGCGCGCGGCGGAACTGGGTGTAGAAGCTCAGCACCTCCTCGATCTGGATCCGCGGCACGCCGAGGTACTCGACCAGCCAGTCGATGTCTTGGTCCGCCACATAGCCGCGCACCTCCTGGATGCGGCGCAGGCACGGCAGCGTCAGCGACGACTCGAACCCCGGCGGGTAACGCCGCTTCATCGCCTCGAACTCGGGCTGCAGGCGAAAAATCGGGGTCAGACTCCGATTTCCGCCGTCGGCGCGCGACGCGGACTGAGGCGCTTCCAGGAAATTGGAGTCTGACCCCGTTTTTTCTTTCATCGGTCGCACTCCCCGCCGATCATGTTGATCGAGCCGAAGGTGGGCACGATGTCGGCGAGCTGGTAGCCCTCAAGCATCAGGTGCGCGCCGCCCATGTGGACGAAGCTCGGCGCCCGCACGTGCACCTTGTACGGCGTGCCGCCGCCGGTGCTCACGAGATAAAAGCCCAGTTCGCCGTTGGCGCCCTCGTGCGCGACGTAGACGTCGCCTGCGGGCACCTGCGGCCCGTCCATGATCAGCTTGAAGTGGTTGATCAGCGACTCGATCTCGCGATAGACGAGCAGCTTCGGCGGCAGCGTGCAGCGGCGGTCGTCGACGTTGATCGGCCCCTGCCCTTTGGTGTGCAGCAGGTCGACGAGCTGGCGGATCATGTGGATCGACTCGTCGATCTCGCGCATCCGTACGTAGTAGCGGTCGTAGTTGTCGCCCTTGATGCCGGTGGGCACCTCGAAGTCGAGCTCGGCGTAGGCGAGATACGGCGTGTCCTTGCGCAGGTCGCGCGGCACGCCAGTGGAGCGCAGGATCGGCCCGGTGTAGCCCCAATGGACGGCGTCGGCGGTGCTGATGCGGCCGACATCGCGCATGCGCTCGATGAAGATGCGGTTGCGGTCCACCAGCCCGTGCACCCGGCCGAGGAACTCGTCGGACTGGTCGAGGATCTGCTCCAGCCGCTTGAGCCAACCGTCGGGCAGGTCGCGTGCCAGGCCGCCGATGCGGCCGTAGCTGTAGGTCACGCGCGCGCCGGTGAGATCCGCCAGGTGCTCGTAGATGTAGTCGCGGATCGTGACCAGGTACAGGAACGCCGTCATCGCGCCCAGTTCCATCAGCGCCGCGGCGATGCAGGTCATGTGGTCGGCCACCCGCGAGTACTCCGCCAGCAGCGTGCGCAGGTACTTCGTCCGTGGCGTGATCTCGATGCCCATCAGCGCCTCGACCGCGGCGCAGTAGGCGAAGTCGTTGATCAGCGCCGAGCAGTAGTTCAGCCGGTCCACGTACGGGATCAGGTTGTGCCAGGTGTGCGCCTCGCACTCCTTCTCGAAGCCGCGGTGCAGGTAGCCGCAGTGCACGTCGGCGCGCAGCACGCGCTCGCCGTCCAATTCGGTGACGATCTGGATCGTGCCGTGCGTCGCCGGGTGCGACGGGCCGATGTTGACGATCGTCGTGTCCTCCCGCGACGGCACCGTGAAGGCCGGCCGGATCGGGTTGGGCAGGCTGGTCAGGACCGCCGCCGCGCCGCTGGCCGGGCGCGGCGCCGGCGCCGCCTCGACACCGGCAACCGCCAGCGCCGGGGCCGCTTCGCCGTCGCCATCGGCTTGCCCCGCCGGCGCGAAGCCCTCGCGGTACGGCACCAGCGGCTGCTCGCGCTCCTTCGGGTAGTCCTTGCGCAGCGGGTGGCCCTGGAAGCCCTCATAGAGCAGGATGTGCCGCAGGTCGTCGTTGCCGGCGAAGCCGATGCCGTACATCTCGTGGCACTCGCGCTCGGCGAACCGCGCCGCGCCGTACAGCGCAACCAGGCTCGGCACGGTGGGATCCGCTGCCGGCACCCGCGCTTTGATCCGCACGCGCCGCTTGTGGAAGGTCGAGTACAGGTGCCAGACCACCTCGAAGCGCGGCGACTGGCCCAGCCAGTCCACGGCGGTGACGTCGAGCAGCAGATCGAAGCGGAACTCGTCCTTCAGCCGCCGCACCACCGTCGGTAGCGCCGGCGCGTCGATGTGCAGCACCAGCAGGCCGAGCGACTCGGCGGCCTCGCCGACCATGCCCGAAAGCGCCTCGCGGATGCGGTCGAACAGCGGTTCCATCGAGAAACTAAAAACGCTCGTTGACGATCGGATGCCGCTGGCGGGCGATCTTGTCCTGCAGCTGCATGATCCCGTCGATCACCATCTCCGGCCGCGGCGGGCAACCCGGGATGTAGACGTCCACCGGCACGATGCGGTCGATGCCCTGCACGGCGGCGTAGTTGTTGTAGAAGCCGCCGCTGGTGGCGCAGACGCCGAAGGCGATCACCCATTTCGGCTCGCACATCTGCTCCCAGACCTTGAGCAGGATCGGCGCCTGCTTGTGCGTGACCGTGCCCACCACCATCAGCAGGTCCGACTGCCGCGGCGTGAACCGCGGCAGCGCGGCACCGAAGCGGTCGGTGTCGTATGGCGTGGAGCTCACGGCCATGAACTCCATCGCGCAGCAGGCGGTCACGAACGGGTAGGGGAACAGCGAGAACTTGCGCGCCCAGCCGATCAGCTCGTCCTTGCGCGTCGAGATGAACTCGAAGGCGCCGGACTTGCCGCTCTCGGGCCGGATCGGGATCGTCCGCGGCGCGTTCATTCGGTCACCTGCTCCAGCAGCCGCGAGCGGTAGACCCACAGCAGCACCAGCACCAGCAGGGCGATGAAGATGCCGAAGGTGGCGAGCATGAAGCCGTCGAGCGGCTGCGCGCCCAACACCCACAGGATCAGGAACACGGTTTCGAGGTCGAAGAGAATGAACACGATCGCCACCGCGTAGTACTTCACCGGCACCGAGTGCACGCCGCGCGTGTCCACCAGCGGGGCGCCGCACTCGAACGGCTCCTGCTTCAGCGGCGTCATCGCCGGCTTCGGGCCGAGATACTTGTTCGCCACCAGCATCAGCGCCACGAAGCCCAAGATGGCGATCAGGTACAGCAGGAAGACGGCGTAGGGGTTCATCGTCGGCGGGCGCGGTCGGAGGTGAGTTGCGGTCAGGGAATCAGGCGCCGGCAGGCGGCGCAGCGCCGGCTGCTATGCGGTCCCCTCGCCTTGCGACGGTTTGTGTGGCATCCCTGGGCGCCGGACCGTGTCACGGAAACCGTGCCAGCCGGCTTTTTTTTCAGTCCCGCTACCGTAGTGGCGGTCATCGTTGCCGCGCTTGACAACCGTCAACCGATCGCGGCTTTCGCAGGTCTGCGTCTCACGGGCGCGAAGTTGCGGCAGCCGCGCCGCGTCGGCAACACCGCGACCGCGGCGGCGTCGACGTCGTCGCCGCGGCGGCGATCAACCGCTTTCGAAGCGCTGCCGGCGGCGCTCCTCGCAGACGAACTCCTCGAGTTCGGGATCGAGCGCCTTGCGCGCCGAGACGATGCCGATCGGCCGCCCGTCTTCGATCACCGGCAGGTGCCGACAATGGTGCTGCTGCATCAGCGTCAGCGCGTGGCCGAAGCTGCACTCGGGCGCGATAATCACCGGCGACGGCGTCATCACGTCCGCCAGCGGCGTCCTCGCCGGCTCCAGGCCGCGCGCGACGACGCGGCAGACGGCATCGCGCTCGCTGAAGATGCCGAGCAGGCGCTCATCGTCGACCACCAGCACGGCACCGACCTCGCGCTGCGCCATCAGCCCCGCCGCCTCGCTGACGGTGGTGGCCGGCGACGTCACGACGAGTCGATGCCGCGCAAGAAGGCTGCGTACCGGCTGGTTGAGCATCTGGCCCCCCTTTCCCAGCTGCCGCCGCGGCCCGGCCGCTGTCGCGACCCGCGGCCCGAGCGGCCGTCATGGCGCTGTTGCGGTCACAGCGCCAAGTTAGCCAGCGCCGGGCGGATCGGCGTTGACCGCGCTCAACGCGGCCCGCGCGTCCTGCCTGACGCGCGTCAGCACCGGCGCGCGTCGCCGCGCCGCGCTATGGATGCAGGCTCTTGTACTTGGCGAGCAGCTGCTCCTTGGTCTCGACGTGGTTCGGGTCGGGCACGATGCAGTCGGCCGGGCACACGTCCACGCACTGCGGCTCGTCGTGCGCGCCGACGCACTCGGTGCACTTCGCCGGGTCGATGACGTAGATCGGGCTGGAGGCAGCGATCGCCTCGTTGGGGCACACCGGCTTGCAGGCGTCGCAGGCGGTGCAGTCGTCATTGATCAACAGGGCCATTTTTTCCTCCTCGCACGGTTCACTGTCCGGCGCGCGGCCGCGCCAAGGCTAGACGTATTCGCTGGTGTACGACTTGAGCGCCCGCATGTAGTTGGCGCGCTCGAAGGCGTCGGGGTCGGGGCAGGACTGCTGCGACAGCGAGCCCTTCATCTGCGCCACCGACTCGTACTCGCGCTCGCTCATCCAGGCCTCGATGCCCTTGACCAGCGCGCCGACGTGGTTCGGGCCGCGGGTGAGCAAGCTGGAGGCGAGCATCACGCAGTCGGCACCGGCCAGCAGCAGCTTCAGTACGTCCTCGGCGGTGTGCGCGCCGCCGGTGGCGGCGAGGCTGGCGTCGACGCGGCCGCGCAGGATCGCGATCCAGCGCAGCGCCAGGCGCAGCTCGTCGGAGGTCGATAGCACCAGGTGCGGCGCCACCTCGAGCTCATCGAGCAGGATGTCCGGCTGCAGGAAGCGGTTGAACAGCACCAGCCCGCGCGCGCCGGCGTTGGCCAGCCGCGCCGCCATGTTGGCCATGGCGCTGAAGTAGGGCGCGACCTTCACCGCCACCGGGATGCTGACCTGGCGGGCCACCGACTCGACCAGTTCGACATAGCGGCGCTCGACCTCGCTGCTGGTGTCTTCGACGCTGGCGGCGAGGAAGTACACGTTCAGCTCGATCGCATCGGCCCCGGCCTCCTGGAACTTGTGCGCGTAGCGCGTCCAGCCGCCGGGGGTATAGCCGTTCAGGCTGGCGATCACCGGCACCCGCAGCGCCTCCTTGGCCTGGCGAATCAACTCCAGGTACTTGTCCGGGCCGGTGCTGTACTGCACCTCCGGGAAGAAGCCGCGCGCCTCCGGCGACAGCTCGGCGCCGTAGAGCATCAGGTTGTGCGCCGCCATCTCCTCGTGCTCGATTTGTTCCTCGAACAGCGACGGCAGCACCACGGCGGCGATGCCGGCGTCCTCCAGGCGCTTGAGGCTGTCGATCGAGCCGGTCAGCGGCGACGCCGAGGCGACGATCGGGTGCGCCAACTTCAGGCCGAGATACTGGGTGCGGAGATCGACGCTCATTCTGCGGCCTCCTCAGTGCGTTGCCTACTCTGGCCATCGCCCGCCGCGGGCGCCGGCGGAAGCTCCTCGGTGACGACGCGGTGCACGCCGGCGATCTGCTCGTACAGCTGCCAGCGGGCGTCGGCGTCCTGCTGCGCCTGCTTCAGCAGCTGCTTGGCGCGCGCCGGGTCGGCCGCGGCCAGCATCGCATAGCGGCCCTCCTTCAACACGAAGCTCTCCAGCGGCTGCGTCGGCTTGCGCGAGTCGAGCTTCAACGGCTGGTCCGATCCGCCCATGCCCAGGCGGGGGTCGTAGTGATAAAGCGTCAGGTAGCCGGCCTTCACCGCGTCGCGCTGGTGGCTGAAGCCGGTGGCCATGTCGATACCGTGCGCGATGCAGTGGCTGTAGGCGATGATCAGCGACGGCCCCTTCCAGGAGGCCGCCTCCTGGAAGGTGCGCACCGTCTGCACTGGGTTGGCGCCCATCGCCACCTGCGCCACATAGACGTTGCCGTAGGCCATGGCGATCATGCCGAGGTCCTTCTTGCCGATCGGCTTGCCGGCGGCGGCGAACTTGGCCACCGCGCCGCGCGGCGTCGACTTGCTGGCCTGGCCGCCAGTGTTCGAATACACCTCGGTGTCGAGCACCAGGATGTTGACGTTCTTGCCCGAGGCGAGCACGTGGTCCAGGCCGCCGTAGCCGATGTCGTAGGCCCAGCCGTCGCCGCCGATGATCCAGACGCTGCGCTCGATCAGGCTGTCGGCCACCGCCAGCAGGCGGCCGGCCTCCGGGAAGCGCAGCCCCGGTAGGATCGCCTTCAGCTGCTTCACCCGCGCGCGCTGCGCCTTGATCTGCTCGTCGTTGTCCTGCGGCGCCGCCAGCAGCGCCTCGGCGAGCTCCTCGCCGATCTCGGCGCGCAGTTCGCGCACCAGGTGCTGCGCCAGGTCGCGCTGGGCGTCGATCGCCAGCCGCATGCCGAGCCCGAACTCGGCGTTGTCCTCGAACAAGCTGTTCGCCCACGACGGCCCCTGGCCGTCGGCATTGACGGCGTAGGGGGTGGTGGGCAGGTTGCCGCCGTAGATCGACGAGCAGCCGGTGGCGTTGGCGATCAGCAGGTGGTCGCCATAAAGCTGCGACAGCAGCTTGATGTACGGCGTCTCGCCGCAGCCGGAGCAGGCGCCGGAGTACTCGAACAGCGGCCGCCGCAGCTGCGAGCCGCGCAGGCCGTCGATGGTGTCGAACGGCGGCCGCACCTCCGGCAGGCTGAGGAAGAACTCGTAGTTGGCGCGCTCGGCCTCCAGGTGCGCAAGCTTCGGCGCCATGTTGATGGCCTTGTGCTTGACCACCTGCTTGCTGCGTGTCGGGCACACGTCGACGCAGGCGCCGCAGCCAGTGCAGTCCTCCGGCGCGACCTGCAGGCTGTAGAGCATGCCGTCCAGCGGCCCGCCGTCCTTGCGCGCCCACGGCACCGCCTTGAACGTCGACGGCGCGCGCGCCATCTCCTTCGGGTCGAACACCGTCATCCGGATCGCCGCGTGCGGGCACACCAGCGGGCAGATGCCGCACTGGGTGCAGATCGTCTCGTCCCAGATCGGGATCTCGTGCGCGATGCTGCGCTTTTCCCACTGCGTGGTGGCGGTGGGGAAGGTGCCGTCCACCGGCATCGCCGACACCGGCAGCAGGTCGCCCTTGCCGTCCATCATCATCGCGGTGACGCGCTGCACGAACTCCGGCGCCGCCTTCGGCACGATCGGCCGCCGCGTCAGCAGCGAGTCGGCATGCGCCGGCACCTTGACCTCGTGCAGCGCCGCCAGCGAGGCGTCGACCGCGGCGAAGTTGCGGTTGAGCACCGTCTCGCCGCGCTTGCCGTAGGTCTTGCGGATGGCGTCCTTGATCTTGCCGATGGCCTCCTCGCGCGGCAGGATGCCGGAGATGGCGAAGAAGCATGCCTGCGTCACCGTGTTGATGCGGCCGGCCAGGCCGGCGTTCTTGGCCACCGTCAGCGCATCGACGACGTAGAACTTCAACTGCTTGTCGATGATCGCCTGCTGCGCCTCGCGCGGCAGCTTGCCCCACACCTCGTTCGGCCCATAGGGGCTGTTCAGCAGGAAGGTGGCGCCCTTGCGGGCCAGCGCCAGCACGTCGAGCTTTTCCATGAACTCGAACTGGTGGCAGGCCACGAAGTCGGCCTGCCGAATCAGGTAGGTCGACTCGATCGGCCTCGGCCCGAAGCGCAGGTGCGACACCGTGATCGCGCCCGACTTCTTGCTGTCGTAGACGAAATAGCCCTGCGCGTGCAGCGGCGTGTTCTCGCCGATGATCTTCACCGTGTTCTTGGTGGCGCCGACGGTGCCGTCGGCGCCGAGGCCGTAGAACACGGCGCGGGTAACGCCCTCGCCCTCGGTGTCGAACTCCGGGTCCCACTTCAGCGACAGGTGGGTGACGTCGTCGGTGATGCCGACGGTGAAGTGCCGCTTCGGCTTCGCCTTGGCGAGTTCGTCGAGCACCGCCTTGGCCATCGCCGGCGTGTACTCCTTCGACGACAGGCCGTAGCGGCCGCCGATCACCCGCGGAAGCCGCAGGTCGTTCGGCCAGCACTCGGAAAGCGCCGCCACCACGTCCAGGTACAGCGGCTCGCCCAGCGCGCCCGGCTCCTTGGTGCGGTCCAGCGCCGCGATCGCCTTGACCGTCTTCGGCAGCGCCGCCACGAACGCCTCGGCGTCGAACGGCCGGTACAGGCGCACCGTCACCAGGCCCACCTTCTGCCCCTCGGCCACGAGGCGCCGCACCGCCTCGCGCGAGGCGCCGGTGCCCGAGCCCATCTGTACCAGCACCCGCTCGGCGTCCGAGCTGCCCTCGTAGTCGAACAGGCCGTAGCGCCGGCCGGTGAGCTTCTCGAAGCGGTCCATCGACTCGCGGACGATCCCCGGCACCGCCGCGTAGAAGGGGTTGCAGGCCTCGCGCGCCTGGAAGAAGACGTCCGGGTTCTGCGCCGAGCCGCGCAGCTTCGGGGCGTCGGGGTTCAGGGCGCGGGCGCGGTGCGCCTGCACGAGCTCCTCGTCGACCAGCGCCCGCACCTCCTCCTCGAGCAGCAGGTCGATCTTGTTGACCTCGTGGCTGGTGCGGAAGCCGTCGAAGAAGTGCAGGAAAGGCACGCGCGACTTCAGCGTCGACATGAAGGCGACCATCGCCATGTCCTGCGCCTCCTGCACGCTGGCGGAGGCCAGCAGCGCGAAGCCGGTGGTGCGCGCCGCCATCACGTCGGAGTGATCGCCGAAGATCGACAGCGCGTGCGTGGCCAGCGTGCGGGCAGCGATGTGGAACACCGCCGGGGTCAGTTCGCCGGCGATCTTGAACATGTTGGGCAGCTTCAGCAGCAGCCCCTGCGAGGCGGTGAAGGTGCTGGTCAGGGCGCCGGCCTGCAGCGAGCCGTGCACGGCGCCGGCGGCGCCAGCCTCGCTCTGCATCTCGATCACCTGCGGCACCTGGCCCCAGATGTTCCTCTGCCCGGCCGCCGACCAGGCGTCGGCGAGTTCGCCCATCGTCGACGACGGCGTGATCGGATAGATCGCGATGACCTCGCTGGTCAGGTGCGCGATCCGCGCGGCGGCCTCGTTGCCGTCGAGCACGTGGGAGCGGTCGGTCATGGTCGTGTCCCGTGGGGTGTCATGCACGCGCCATCGGCCGCCGGCGGCCCGCCGCGATGGGCAGCCCGATGGGCAACGGCGTCACGCGGTCGGTGGCTACAGGATCCCTGCCTTGCCGGTCTGCCAGCGCCGGTACTCGGTCGTCAGCAGCTCGACGTGCTCGCGCTCTTCGGCGGCGAGTTCCTTGTACAGCTCCCTTTCGATCGACCCTTCGGGCGCGCGCTCGCCCTCGCGCGTGAAGAAATCGACCGCGCGCTGCTCGAAGGCGATGGCGATGCGGAAAAGGTTCGCCGGGTCCTCCGGCCTGCGGTCCACCCCGGCGAAGATGGCGGCGCGGTCGAGCTGGAAGTCGGCCGACGGCGGCGGGACCTCCGCGTGGTAGCGCTTCGACAGCGTCTGCATGTGCTCCTTTTCCATCGCCGCGAAGCGGGCGAACAGCTCGCGCAGCTCCTCGTCGGCGGCCTCGCGCGAGGCGCGCTCGTAGAAGGCATGGCCGCCGAGCTCGATCTCGAAGGCCTTTCGCACCGCTTCCATCGCCTCGTCGCTGGCCACCGGGCCGCGCTCGAGCAGCGCCAGCTTGCCCTTGCAGTACGGGCACATGCCGTAGGGAAAGGCAAAGCCCTCGGAGACCTTGCCGCAGTCGCTGCAGCGCCACCGCAGTTGCTGGCCGGCGCAGCAGATGTAGGGTTCGTCGTCGTCGAGCGGGCGGCGGCAGCGGGGGCAGACGTTCATCTCGGGCTCCTGGTTCAGTGCTTGGCTTCGGCGGCCACCGGCTCGGCCGCGGGCTTGGGCGTGGCGCCGAGCGGCTGCGGCGGCACGAAGGCGTCGGCGTCTTCCTTGGTGACCGGCCACTTCGCCTTGCCGCCAGCGAGCCAGGCCGCGATCGCCTTCGCGGCGCGGCGGCCGGCGCCCATCGCCAGGATCACGGTGGCGCCGCCGGTGACGATGTCGCCGCCGGCGAACACCCCCGGCACGCTGGTGGCCTGCGTGACCTCGTCGGCGACGATGTAGCCCCACTTGTTCAGCTGCAGGCCGGGCGTCGACTTGGTGACGATCGGATTGGCGTTGGTGCCGAGGGCGTAGATCACCGTGTCGCACTCCAGCTCGACGAACTCGGGCAGCGGCACCGGCTTGCGGCGGCCCTTCTCGTCCGGCTCGCCCAGCATCATTTTCTGCACCTTCATGCCGCGCACGTTGCCTTCGGCGTCGACCAGGATCTCCACCGGCGCGTGCAGGAAGAAGAACTCGATGCCCTCCTCCTTGGCGTGGCGCAGCTCCTCGATGCGCGCCGGCGCCTCGGCCTCGGAGCGGCGGTAGACGCAGCGCACGGTCGGCGCGCCCAGCCGCTTGGCCACCCGCAGGCAGTCCATCGCCGTGTTGCCGGCGCCAATGACCACCACGCTCTTGCCCATCGCGATCGGCGTGTCCAGATAGGGGAACTTGTCGCCGCCCATCAGGTTGACGCGGGTGAGGAACTCGTTGGCCGAGTACACCTGGCCGGCGAACTCGCCCGGGATGCCGAGGAACGACGGCGCGCCGGCGCCGGCGCCGACGAAAACGGCGTCGAAGCCGCGCTCGTTCAACAGCTCGGGGATCGAGAAGGTCTTGCCGACCACCTTGTTGGTCTCGAACTTCACGCCCATCGCGCGCAGCGTGTCGACCTCGCGGGCGATGATCTCGCGCGGCAGGCGGAATGAGGGGATGCCGTACTGCAGCACGCCGCCGACGACGTGCAGCGCCTCGTAGACGGTGACGTCGCAGCCGTACTTGATGCAGTCGGCGGCGACCGCCAGCCCCGACGGCCCGGAGCCGACGACGGCGACGTTGCCGAGCTTGCGCTCGAAGCGCGGCGGCTCCGGCTTGCGCGGCCGGGCGTTGTCGCCGACGAAGCGCTCCAGGCGGCCGATCGCCACCGACTCCAGCTTGCGGCCGACGATGCACTGCGCCTCGCACTGCGACTCCTGCGGGCACACGCGGCCGCAGATCGACGGCAGCAGGTTCGACTCGTTGATCACCGCCAGCGCGCCGTCGATGTCGCGCACCAGCAGGTGGCGGATGAAGCGCGGGATGTCGATCGACACCGGGCAGCCGTCGATGCAGGTCGGCTTGCTGCACTGGATGCAGCGCTCGGCCTCGGCCAGCGCGTCGGCCATCGAGTAGCCGAGGTTCACCTCCTTGAAGTTGCGCGAGCGCTCCACCGGGTCGCGCTCGGGCATCTTGGTCGCGTGCGGCGCGACGTCCTTGTACTTCTTGTAGTTCTTCTTGCCCTGCTCGAACAGGACCTTCTCGACGTGGCACACATGCGCGTAGTCGCTGTTGGCCGCGGCCTCCTCGCCCTTGAAGCGCTTCTGCCGCAGCATCAGCTCCTTGAAGTCGACCAGATGGCCGTCGAAGTCCGGCCCGTCGACGCAGGCGAACTTGACCTCGTTGCCGACGGTGACCCGGCACGAGCCGCACATGCCAGTGCCGTCGACCATGATCGCGTTCAGCGACACCATGGTCTTGACCCCGTACGGGCGCGTCGTCTCGACGCAGGCGTTCATCATCGGCAGCGGGCCGATGGCGACCACCAGGTCGGGCTTGTCGTTGTCCAGCACCTCCTTCAGCGCCGTAGTGACGAAGCCGGGCTTGCCGTAGCTGCCGTCGTCGGTGCAGACGATCAGGTGGTCGCAGTAGGCGCCGAACTTGTCTTCCCAGAAGACGAGGTCCTTGGTGCGGAAGCCGATGATGCCGGTGGTGCGGTTGCCGGCCTGCTTGAAGGCGCGCAGCTGCGGGTACACCGGCGCCACGCCCAGGCCACCGCCGACCAGCACCACGTGCCCGACCTTGTCGATGTGCTGCGGCAGGCCGAGCGGGCCGACGAAGTCGGCGAAGGTGTCGCCGGCGTTGTAGTGGTCGCGCATCTCCAGCGTGGTCTTGCCCAGCGCCTGCACGACCAGGGTGATGGTGCCCCGCTCGCGGTCGTAGTCGGCCACCGTCAGCGGGATGCGCTCGCTGCCCTCATGCAGCCGCAGCATCACGAAGTGGCCGGGCTGCGCCGATTTCGCCACGTCGGGCGCCTCGACTTCCCACAGGAAGGTGGTGTCCGAGAAGGCTTCGCGGCGGGTGATCGAGTACATAAGGACCCTTTTCGTCCGGCGCTACGGACGACTGCGTTGCGACGATGCGTCGCCGGTTCGACTGTGGGCGCATGCTCGCACCCTGCGCCGGAGCCTCGTTGACATCGGTCAACCGCTTCGGCATGCACGCCCGGATGCCGCACTGCGGAATCCTCGCCGCGACGCGTCCGCGCTCGCGTTGATCCCCATCAACCGGCAGGCCATCCACTAGATGACACTGCCGGCGTCGTGGAACTTCCCGCCTTGGAGAGGACACGCGCGATGAGTACACCTGCCACCGTCATGGGCGCGAGCGGCGCGCGTGCCCGACCCCGCAAGAGCCGCTGGCCGGCGCGGCTCGACCTGGCGCAGAGCGTCACCGGCCTCGCCCTGGGTCTCTTCATGTGGGGCCATATGCTCTTCGTCTCGTCGATCCTGCTCGGCAAGGACGCCATGTGGGTCATCACGAAGATGTTCGAGGGCTACTTCGTCTTCGGCCGCGCCTACCCGATCCTGGTGTCGGGGGTGGTGGCCGTCGTCTTCGCCCTCTTCGTCGTCCACGCCGCGCTCGCCCTGCGCAAGTTCCCGATCAACTACCGGCAGTACCGCGCCTACCGCGACCACATGGGCATGATGCATCACGAGGACACGACGCTGTGGTGGTGGCAGGTGGTCACCGGCTTCGCGATGTTCTTCCTCGCCTCGGTGCATCTGTACCAGATGCTGATGCACCCGGGGATGATCGGCCCCTACGAGTCCGGTGCCCGGGTGTGGAACGGCTGGTGGCCGCTGTACCTAGTGCTGCTGTTCGCGGTCGAGATCCACGGCGGCGTCGGCCTTTATCGGCTGGCGGTCAAGTGGAACTGGTTCGCCGGCCGCGACGCCAACGCCACCCGCAGGAACCTCAAGGTGCTGAAGTGGGCGCTGTCGGTGTTCTTCATCGTGCTCGGCCTGGCCACGCTGGC
>CALGWX010000085.1 GCA_937936215.1 uncultured Burkholderiaceae bacterium
CAGCCCCGGGGCGCGCCCGCTTACTTGTGCAGCACCATGCCCTTGAGCTTGCCGAAGGCGGCGTCCAGCAGCGCCTTCTGCTGCTCGACGTGCTTGGCGTAGTAGCCCACCGCGGGCGAGGCCGACGCCGGGCGGCCGGCGTAGCCCAGCCGCTGGCCCGGCGTCATGCCTTCGAGCAGATGGTGCTGCACGTAGAACCACGCGCCCTGGTTGGCCGGCTCGTCCTGGCACCAGACGATCTCGGTCGCCTTCGGGTACAGCTTCAGCTCGGCCGCCAGCGCCTTGTGCGGGAACGGATAGAGCTGCTCGATGCGGATCACCGCCACGTCGTCGACCTCGCGCTCGCGCCGCACGGCGATCAGGTCGTAGTAGACCTTGCCCGAGCAGGCGATCACCCGCTTGACCTTCTTCGGGTCGATCTCGGCGGTCTCGCCGATGATGGTCTGGAACTCGCCGCGGGCGAACTCGGCCAGCTCGGAGGTGGCGTCCTTGTGCCGCAGCAGCGACTTCGGCGTCATGATCACGAGCGGCTTGCGGAACAGGCGGATCATCTGCCGCCGCAGCAGGTGGAAGATCTGCGCGGCGCTGGTCGGCTGCGCGATCTGCATGTTGTTGTCAGCCGCCAGCTGCAGGTAGCGCTCGAGGCGGGCCGACGAGTGCTCCGGCCCCTGCCCCTCGTAGCCGTGCGGCAGCATCATCACCAGGCCGGATTGTCGCCCCCACTTGACCTCGCCCGAGCTGATGAACTGGTCGATCACCACTTGGGCGCCGTTGGCGAAGTCGCCGAACTGGGCCTCCCAGATCACCAGCGCATTGGGCGCCGCGCTCGAGTAGCCGTACTCGAAGGCCAGCACGGCCTCCTCGGACAGCACCGAGTCGATCACCGTGAACGGCGCCTGCTTGTCGGAGACGTTCGCGAGCGGGATGTAGGTGCCCTCGTCCCAGCGCTCGCGGTTCTGGCTGTGCAGCACCGCGTGCCGGTGCGTGAAGGTGCCGCGGCCGCTGTCCTGGCCGGTGATCCGCACCGGATAACCGCTGGCCACCAGCGAGGCGAACGCCAGGTGCTCGCCCATGCCCCAGTCGAGCCGCATCTTGCCCTCGGCC
Source organism: uncultured Burkholderiaceae bacterium (assembly GCA_937936215.1). Taxonomy (GTDB): domain Bacteria; phylum Pseudomonadota; class Gammaproteobacteria; order Burkholderiales; family Burkholderiaceae_F; genus JADJWR01. The sequence goes on from CALGWX010000085.1 coordinate 1,105, forward strand.
ATCGCCCGTCGGTCGGCGATCACCTTTTCCACCAGCGGGTGCAGCTTGAAGCCCTCTGGCACGGTGGTGATGCGCTCGCCGAGGCGCTTCAGCTCGGGCAGCGGCACGGCGGTGTCGGCGTGATCGGTCCAGCGGCGGTTCAGGTACGGCGACCAGTCGACCGCGTACTTGCTCTTGTAGTTGGTCAGCACCGGGTCGGCGGTGTGGCGGCCCTCGTCCATCGCGGCGCGGTAGGCCTTGACCATCTGCTCCGGCTCGTCGGCCTCGAGCACGCCCTGCGCCACCAGCTTGTCGGCGTACAGCTTGCGCGTGCCGGGGTGCTGGCCGATGCGCTTGTACATCAGCGGCTGCGTGACCGCCGGCGTGTCCTGCTCGTTGTGGCCGAGGCGGCGGAAGCAGACGATGTCGATCACCACGTCCTTGCTGAACTGGCGCCGGAAGTCCATCGCCAGCTGGGTGGCGAAGACGACCGCCTCCGGGTCGTCGCCGTTCACGTGCAGCACGGGCGCCTCGATCATCTTGACGACGTCGGTGCAGTACAGCGTCGAGCGGGTGTCGCGCGGGTCCGAGGTGGTGAACCCGATCTGGTTGTTGATGACGATGTGCACCGTGCCGCCGGTTCCGTAGCCGCGCGTCTGGGCGAGGTTCAGCGTCTCCATCACCACGCCCTGGCCGGCGAAGGCGGCGTCGCCGTGCACCAGCACCGGCAGGACCTTCGCGCCTTCGGTGTCGCCGCGCCGCTCCTGCCGCGCCCGCACCGAGCCCTCCACCACCGGGTCGACGATCTCCAGGTGCGAGGGATTGAAGGCGAGCGACAGGTGCACCGGCCCACCCGGGGTCGACACGTCGCTCGAAAAGCCCATGTGGTACTTGACGTCGCCGGCCGGCAGGTCCGCGGCGGCCTTGCCCTCGAACTCGGCGAACAGGTCCTTGGGCATCTTGCCGAGGGTGTTGACCAGCACGTTCAGCCGGCCGCGGTGCGCCATGCCGATGACGATCTCCTCGACCCCGTTCTCGCCGGCGCGCTGCACCACCTCGTCCATGGCGGCGATGAAGCTCTCGCCACCTTCCAGCGAGAAGCGCTTCTGCCCGACGTACTTGGTGTGCAGGAAGCGCTCCAGCCCCTCGGCGGCGGTCAGGCGGTCGAGGATGCGGCGCTTCTCCTCCGCGGTGAAGCTGGGGGTGGAGCGGCTCGACTCCAGCTTCTGCTGCCACCAGCGCTTCTGCGCCGGGTCCGAGATGTACATGTACTCGACGCCGATCGTGCCGCAGTACGTCTGCCGCAGCGCCTTGATGATCTCGCGCAGCGTCATCTGCTCCTGGCCGAAGTACGTGTTCGACGCCGAGAACACGATGTCCATGTCGGCTTCGGTCAGGTCGTAAAAGGCCGGCTCCAGTTCGGCGATCGCCGGCCGCTCCTGCCGCTTCAGCGGGTCGAGATCGGCCCAGCGCGCGCCCAGGAAGCGATAGGCGGCGATGATCGACTGCACGTGGACCTGCTTGCGCGCCACCGACAGGTCGGTGGGCGCCACCGTCGGCCGCAACGCGCCGGTCTTGGCGCGCAGCGCGAAGGACTCGACGATCGGCGCGTGCGCCACGTCCGGCGTGTTCAGCGACCCGTCGGCGGCCGGCACCAGCTGCAGCTGGTCGAAATAGGCGCGCCATTTTTCGGGCACCGACGCCGGGTTGTCGAGGTAGCGTTCGTACAGCTCCTCGACGTAGGGGGCGTTGCCGCCGAAGAGATACGAGTTCAGTTGCAGCTGACGGATCATCGCGAGTCCTTTGCCAACGAGTTTCTCGTCCAAGGGGCCGGGTGGGCTCGGGGCTGCCACCAACGGCGCCGTTTTGCCGCATCACGGCGCCACGGTTCACGTTCCGTCCGCAGCGGCGGAACGGGGTCGCCGGCGAATGGAGCGCGCGATCGTAGCATCGCAGCCCGCGTTGATCGACCCCCGTCGCCGCGACCGCGGCAAGCCAAAACCGGCGCGCGAATCATCCGCGGGCGACGCCGGCCGCTGTGGCAGCCACAGCGTTCGCCGGGCACGACGCCGTGCATCGGCGCGCGGCCAGGCGTCGGCGCATCGCCCGGCGCCGCGCACGGTTGCGCCCTGCCCCGGCCGCGCCGGGCGACCCCGCTACAGTCCGGCCTGCCGGTCACCGACGCCGATGCGCGAGAGCGCGCCCATTCCACCGTGAAGATCCTCCGCTCCGACCTGCCGCACTGCCCTGAACTGCACGGGGCGGTGGTCGTGATCGACGTCCTGCGCTCCTTCACGACCATCGCCTACGCGTTCGCGCGCGGCGCCCGCGAGGTCTATCCCGTCGACACGGTCGAAGCCGCCCACCGTCTGCGACGGCAGCTACCAGACGCGCTGACCGTGGGCGCCGTCGGCGGCGGCGCGCCAGCGCCTGGGCTCGACATGGGCAATTCGCCCTCGGCCATCGCCGCGCTGGATCTCACGGGGCGGCGGCTGATCCAGTACACCGCCGGTGGCACGCGGGGGCTGGTGGCCTGCGATCGCGCCGCCGTGCTGCTGGCCGCCAGCATGGTGTGCGCCAGCGCCACGGCCGAGTACCTGCTGCGGCTGCGGCCGCCGTCGGTGACGCTGGTGGTCACCGGCGTGTGGTCCGATCGCGACGGCGACGAGGACCACGCCTGTGCCGACCTCATCGAGGCACTGCTGCGAGGCGACGATCCGCCACGCGAACGCTACGCACGCCGCGTCCGCGAGTCGGACTTCGGGCGTCGCTTTGCGGCCGCAACGGATCCCCACCTGCCGCCGGCCGACCTCGAATGCGCCGCCGCCGTGGATCGCTTCCCGTTCGCGATGCCGATGAACCGTCTGCGCAATGGCCTGCTGATCCGCCCGGTGCCTGCAGCGGCTTGACCGCGGCCGGCGCGGCGCGAGGCGGTGGCGCGCCGTGTGACCGCGCGCGTCTATGTCGCTTCGGTCCGGTCGACGCGGGCGGCCTGGGCGGCTGAGCACACAGCGTATCGCCGTCGTCACGCCAGTCGCCGGCAGCTTAGCGGCCGGCGGCGTGTCGGCCGCGGTCGCGCTACAGTCTCGGCCCGCCGCCGCGGGAGGCGGCGCAGCCGGCAGGTCGCCCGACCTGCGCTTGCAATTCAAGGGAGGAGGAAGCATGGCCATGAGGTTCGCAGTTCCCGTCGCCGCGCTGGCCCTGGGGGTCGGTGCGCTGTCCGGGTGCTCCAGCGATGACGACGCGCCACCGCCACCGGTGGTCAACACCAAACCGAGCTACGTCGGCACGGTCAGCGTGGCCGACTACGACGGCAGCAGCGATGACCTGCTCACCGGTGGCCTGGGGTGGGACGGCCTGCAAAGCGCCACGCCGCCGGCGATTTCGCCGGTGCCGACGGCGGCGGAGCTGCGCCGCCGCGCGATCTACACCAATTACCGCGCGCTGGTCGATATGACCACCAACGGCGGCTATGGCGTGCTTTACGGCCCCAACGTGTCCCTGGCCGGAACGGCGAACGCGGCGCCGGGCGCCGGCAAGATCGCCGGCACCGAATACCTGGCCTTCTCGCTCGACGGTGGCAAGGCCGCCGCGACGCTGATGGTGCAGGTGCCGGCGAGCTTCAACCCGGCCGAGCCCTGCATCGTCACCGCGACGTCTTCCGGCTCGCGGGGCGTCTACGGCGCGGTGTCGGCCGCCGGGGAATGGGGCCTGAAGCGCGGCTGCGCCGTCGCCTACACGGACAAGGGCACCGGCAACGGCGGCCACGAACTGGCCACCAATACCGTGACGCTGATCAACGGGCTGACCGCCGACGCGGCAACCGCAGGCAGCTCCAGCCTCTTCACGGCCAACCTGTCGGCCTCGGAACTGACCGCCTTCAATGCGTCGTTCCCCCACCGCTATGCGTTCAAGCACGCGCACTCGCAGACCAACCCGGAGAAGGACTGGGGCAAGTTCACGCTGCAGGCGATCGAGTTCGCCCTGTACGTGCTCAACGAGCGCTTCGGCGAGGCGATCCCCGGGACCAGCTCGAAGGCCGTGCGCTTCACGCCCGGCAACACCACGGTCATCGCCGCCTCGGTGTCCAACGGCGCCGGCGCCGCGATCATGGCGGCCGAGCAGGACAACACGGGGCTCATCGACGGGGTGGTCGCCGGCGAGCCGCAGGTCAACGTGCTGATGCCGGCCGCAGGGCTGGCTATCGCCCGCGGCGGCGTCGCCTACCCGTCGAGCGCCATCGGCCGCCCCCTGTACGACTACACGACCCTGGCCAACCTGCTGCAGCCGTGCGCGGCGCACGCCGCCGCAAACGCCGCCTCGCCGCTGCTGGCAACGGTGCCGGCCGCCGGCGCCAGCGCCCGCTGCGCGGCACTGGCCGCCGCCGGCATCATCAGCGGCGCCGACTTCGCCGCGCAGGCCGCGAGCGCCCTGCAGGCTCTGCTCGATGCCGGCTGGCAGCCAGAAGCCAACCTGCTGCACGCGTCGCACTGGGGGCTGCAGGCCACCGCCGGTGTGGCCGTGACCTATGCCAATGCCTACGCGCGGGCCAAGGTGACCGACAACCTGTGCGGCTTCAGCTTCGCCACCACCGGCGCCACCGGCGCGCCCGCGGCTCCGGCGGCCTCGCCGTTGCCGACGCTGTTCGCCCTCGGCAACGGCATACCGCCGACCAACGGCATCAACGTCGTCTACAACAACGCGACCGGCGGCGCCGTGCTGCACACGCTGGCCAACGGCGACTTCGCCTTCAGCGGGGCCACCTGCCTGCGCCAGCTATGGACGGGCAGCAGCGCGACGGTCCGCGAGGGCGTGGCGCAGGTTCGCGTCAGCGGCAACCTGAGGGGCAAGCCGGCGATCATCGTCCACGGCCGGGCCGACGCGCTGGTGCCGGTGAACTTCTCCTCGCGTGCCTACTTCGGCGCCAACCGCGTCGTCGAGGGGGCCGCCAGCAAGCTGGCCTACATCGAGGTGGAGAACGCGCAGCACTTCGACGCCTTCCTCGGGCTCCCCGGCTACGACACCCGGTTCATCCCGCTGCACCACTACGGCATCCAGGCGCTAAACCTGATGTGGAACCACCTGCGCACCGGCGCCCCGCTGCCGGCCTCGCAGGTCGTGCGCGCCGTCCCGCGCGGCGGCACGCCGGGCGCGGCGCCGCCGATCAGCGTGGCGACCAACCTGCCGCCGATCGCGACCACGCCGGCGGCGGCCAACGCCATCACGTTCAACGCCGCGACGAACACGGTGCAGGTGCCGAACTGAGCCGGGCGGGCAAGGTGCCCGCGCGGCGCCGCGCCGCCGCGACCGGAACGAAAACGGCGCCCGAGGGCGCCGTTTTCGACTGGCCGTGCCGGCGGCTCAACGCTCCTTGATCGGCTTGACGTCGCGCTTGACGCTGCCGACGTAAAGCTGCCGCGGCCGCCCGATCTTGTATTCCGGGTCGGCGATCATCTCGTTGAGCTGCGCGATCCAGCCGACGGTACGCGCCAGCGCGAAGATCGCCGTGAACAGCGGCACCGGGATGCCGATCGCCTTCTGCACGATGCCCGAGTAGTAGTCGACGTTCGGGTACAGCTTGCGGCTGACGAAGTATTCGTCCTCCAGCGCGATCCTCTCCAGCGCCATCGCCAGCTTGAACAGCGGGTCGTCGCCCAGCCCCAGTTCGCCGAGCACCTCGTGGCAGGTCTCGCGCATCAGTTTGGCGCGCGGGTCGTAGTTCTTGTAGACGCGGTGGCCGAAGCCCATCAGCTTGACGTTGCTGTTCTTGTCCTTGACCTGGGCGATGAACTCGCCGATCTTGGCCACGCCGCCCTGCTTCTGGATGTCGTACAGCATGTTCAGGCACGCCTCGTTGGCGCCACCGTGCGCCGGCCCCCACAGGCAGGCCACGCCCGCGGCGATGGCGGCGAACGGGTTGGTGCCGGAGGAGGCGCACAGCCGCACGGTGGAGGTCGACGCGTTCTGCTCGTGGTCGGCATGCAGCGTGAAGATGCGGTCGAGCGCGCGCACCAGCACCTCGTTGGGCTTGTAGTCCTCGCAGGGCGTGGCGAACATCATCCGCATGAAGTTGGCCGCGTAGGACAGGTCGTTGCGCGGATACATGTACGGCTGGCCGATGCTGTACTTGTAGGCCATCGCCACCAGGGTCGGCAGCTTGGCGATCAGGCGGATCGCCGACACCTCGCGCTGCCACGGGTCATGCAGGTTGATCGAGTCCGGGTAGAAGGCGGACAGCGCGCCGACCAGGCCGGTGAGCACCGCCATCGGGTGCGCGTCGCGACGGAAGCCGCGCAGGAAGAACTGCATCTGCTCGTTGACCATCGTGTGCTTGGTCACCCGCGACACGAACTCGGCGCGCTGCTTTTCGTTGGGCAGGTCGCCGAACAGCAGCAGGTGGCAAACCTCCAGGTAGTCGCACTTGGTCGCGAGCTGCTCGATCGGGTAGCCGCGGTACAGCAGCTCGCCCTTGTCGCCGTCGATGTAGGTGATGGTCGAGTTGCACGAGGCAGTCGACAGGAAGCCGGGGTCGTAGGTGAACTTGCCCGTCTTGGCATACAGCTGCCGGATGTCGATCACGTCCGGGCCGATCGTCCCCTTGTAGATCGGCAGCTCGAGCGCGGGGGTGCCGTCGGAGAACGACAGCGTTGCCTTGCCTTCAGCGGAGTTCAGTGCCATTTCAGCTCCAGTCGGAATGCCGGTGAGTACGGAGGAGTTTCAAGCCGCCCGAATCAGCCCGAGCAGGTCGCGCACATCGTCGGTGTCCAGTGGCGGCAGCGGCTCGCGCCGCCCCAGGAGGAGGTCGAGCAACTCGGCGTCGGGTAATTCCAGCAGCTTCAGCAGGGCCGCGTTCTGCGCTGCATCAAGTGTCCTGCCGAGGCGGTCAAGAAAGCGGCCGAGCAGCAGGTCGTTCTCCAGCATCCCGCGCCGGGCGCGCCAGCGCAGGCGGCGAAGTTCCACCGGCTCGGCCACGCCGACGCCAGGATCGGCAGCTGCACGGCTGGCCACGGTCTCAGTCCGGGAGATCTAGCCCGGATATTCCACGAGGGACGCGGCAATTGCGCGCGCGGATGCGCGCGGCAGGTTGCGCGAGAGGGGCGCAGCAAAGGCTGGCGGGCCT
>CALGWX010000086.1 GCA_937936215.1 uncultured Burkholderiaceae bacterium
ATCCTCGGGGTCGAACAGCGCCCGCGACGGCCTGAAGATGTTGAACCGCTCGGCTCGCTCGTCGGTGATGCCACGCGCGTACGCGGTGTCGCCGACGCCCACGAACACCCGCTGTTCCTGCGTGGCGACGATGCGCGGGTATTTCTCGAGTTCGTCCGGGGCGATGACCGCCGGCCGCACGAGGAAGGGCTCGATGATGCGGTTGGGGATCGCCGGGATCGCCTCGATGTCCAGCGGCTCCGCGCGCACCGTCGGCGACAGCCGCACCACGTCGCCGATCGGACCGCCCTCGCTGGCGGCAAGCTCCAGCCGCGCCCGGCCGTCGGCCTTGACCAGGCGCAGCGTCTGGCCGGGATAGATGAGGTGCGGGTTGGCGATCTCGGCCTTGTTCATGCCCCACAGCTCCGGCCAGCGCCACGGGCTGGTCAGGTACAGGCTGGAGATGCCCCATAGGGTGTCGCCGCGCTTGACCGTGTAGCTGTCCGGGGCGTTGGGGGCAAGCGCGGAAAGCGGCACGCCGGCGCTGGCCACCTGCTCCGCGGTCTGCCGCTGCTCGCCGGTGATGGGAAAGCGCGCCGTGGCCGGCTGCGCCAGCGCCGCGGTGGCGGCGAGGCACGCCGCTGCGGCGATCGCCATCGACCGGGCAAGGGAACCGAGGGGAACTTGGTGCGCAAACATGGACACTCCCGGAAGCGGCGCGGATCAGGTCGCCGAAGAACATCGACCGGGTCTTGCCGATGCGGCGCCAGGACATCACAGAGTGCTTAAGATTCTGCCCATAGGGGGTTGATATCGCAATCTTTCTTCGTCAGCCGAAGGAATTAGCCCCAAGCGTCGAACCCGCCCGTCGCCGCGCGGTCACAATGCGCGGCAAAACGATTTTCCGCTAGCGCGCCTTGGCCAAGCTCACCATCCTCGAGTACCCCGATCCGCGGCTACGCACGGTGGCGAAGCCGGTGACCGTCTTCGACAGCCAGCTGCGGCAACTGGTGGCCGACATGGCCGAGACCATGTACGCCGCGCCGGGCATTGGCCTGGCAGCCACCCAGGTCGACCGCCACATCCAGCTGATCGTGATCGACGTGACCGAGACCAAGGACCAACTGCGGGTGTTCATCAATCCGCGCATCGTCTCCGCCTCCGAGGAAACCGTGGTGTGCGAAGAGGGCTGCCTGTCGGTGCCGGGCATCTACGATGAAGTGCGGCGGCCAGCGCGCGTGCGCGTGGCGGCGCAGGATGCCGACGGCCAGCCCTTCGAGCTGGACTGCGAGGGCCTGCTCGCGGTGTGCGTGCAGCACGAGATGGACCACCTGTCGGGCAAGGTCTTCGTCGACTACCTGTCGGCGCTGAAGCAGGACCGCATCCGCACCAAGCTGAAGAAGCGGCGCGCGCGCGAAGCGGCCTGAGCGGCGCCGCGATCGGCCGCGTCGGCGTCAGCCCCCGGGCATCGCGAGCGTTGCCGCGCTGCGCGGCGAGCGAGCGACCGGCCACCCCATCGCCGCCGCCATCATGCGCGATCTCAAGGCGCGTCCTGCGTTGCCACCGAGCCGGACGGCGCGCCGCGCAGCCCCACATGGGCAGCGATCTCGTCGGCCAGCCGCGGCAGCAGCGACGGCGGCAGGTCGTGCGCCATCTCGTCCAAGACCAGCAACCGAGCGCCCGGGATGCACCGCGCGGTCTCGACGCCGGCCGCCAGCGGCAGCAGCGGGTCGAGTCGGCCGTGGATCACCAGCGTGGGTGCCTTGATCTGCGCCAGCCAGCGGCGACGGTCGCCCGAGGCCAGCACCGCCAACAGCTGCCGGCGCGATGCGGCGGTGTCCAACCCGCGGCGTGCGATGCGCTCGCAGTGCGCCCGCAGGCCGGCGCGATCCTGCAACAGCGCCGGGCTGCCGATGACGCTGAAGACGCGCTCCAAGTGGTCGATCACGGCCTGCAGGTCGCGCGGCGGCTTCGGCCGCGACAGAATCGCCCGCAGCGCACGGGGCCGACCGAGCGCCACGCGCGGATGCGGATTGCCGGTGGACGACATGATCGAGGTGAGCGTGGCCACCCGCTCAGGATGCTCGGCGGCGAGCTGCTGCGCGATCATGCCGCCCATCGAGATGCCGACGACGTGCGCGCGGTCAAGGCCGAGCGCATCGAGCAGGCCGGCCGCATCGGCCGCCATGTCGCTCAGCGTGTAGGGCGCCGGCACGGGCAGGCGCAGCGACGCACGCAGCATCGCCAGCGCGACGGGGATCGTGCGGACGCCGGCAAACTTGGTCGAGGCGCCGGCATCCCGGTTGTCGAAGGTGATGACGCGCGCGCTGCGCGCCACCAGCAGCGCGATGAACGCCGGTGGCCACAGCGCCGCCGGCATGCCCAGCCCCATGATCAGCAGCAGCGGCGGCGCCTGCGGCGGACCGTGGACCTCGTAGTCGAGCGTCAGGCCGTTGACCGTCGCCGCCGGCATGACCTCAGCCCCCAGCCGGGGCGACGACGTCGCCGCCGGCAGCGGCATCGTTCCGCCGCGGCGGAGCGTCAGTCGCGGCCGGAGTCATCGGGGCCGCGCTTGACGTTGGCGCCGCGGCGCGCCCGGCCGCGGCGGGCAGCCGGCAGCGCAGCGCCGGCGAGCTCGTCGCAGGCGTCGTGCAGGGCAGCGGCGATCGGCGCCGCGTCGGGCACGAGCTTACGCGCCGCGACGAGGCCGAAGTCGAGCGCATCCACGTAGCGCATCACGGTCACGTTCAGGCCCAGCCCATGCTCGACGATCGACAGCGGCCACCAGGTGCGCAGCCGCGCTCCGGCCAGGTAAAGCGGCTCGGCCGGCCCGGGGACGTTCGAGACCACCACGTTGGCGAGCTTCGGCAGCCGCTCGGCCAGCCCTTTTCCATAGGCCGCCGCGGCCGCGGACAGCAGCCACGGCAACCCGATCGACGGCGGCGACAGGCCCAGCGCCGGCCGCAACCCGCGCGCAGCCACCTTGGCCACGCCCGCTGCGGCGTGCACCGCGCGCAGTCGCTCGAGCGGATCGGCGAGATCGGTGGCGAGGCTGGCCTGCGCCATCGTCGCCTGCGTGTTCATGCGGCTGTCGCCGCTGGCGCGCAGCGACACCGGCATCGCCGCCAGCAGCGGTGCTGCCGGCAACGATGCGCGCTCCCGCAGGTAGCGACGCAATGCCCCGCCGACGATCGCCAGCACGACGTCGTTGACCGTGACCTCCGCGGCCTGCGCAATGGCGCGCAGCCGCGGCAGCGGCAGCGACGCGGTGGCCACGCTCCGTGCCCCGTCGATGCCGCCGTTGAACACGGTGGGCGGCGCCAACCGCAGCTGCCGTGCCGCGGCGAGCGCCGCGCCGCGGCCGCGGCTGCCGAAGAGACCCGCCACCGCGGCCGCCAGCCGTGGCGCCTGCCGCGCCAGGCCCAGCGCCTGCCGGCCATTGCGCGCCAGCGCGTCGGCCACGAGCTGTGCCGTCGCCGGCAACTCATCGTGCGGCGACACGGGCTCGCCGGCTGCCTTCCGAGCGCGGGCGCGCGGCTTGGCGTCGAGCAGCGCCTGCGCCAGCACGACGCCAGCGGCGCCGTCGATCGCGGCGTGGTGCACCTTGCTGTAGAAGGCGAAGCCGCCGTCGGCCAGCCCCTCGATCAGCACGAACTGCCACAACGGCCGGCTGCGGTCGAGCGGCTGCGCGTGCAGGCGCGCGACTAACGCCTCGAGTTCGCGCTGCGAGCCGGGCGCGGGCACCCGCACGCGGCGCA
>CALGWX010000087.1 GCA_937936215.1 uncultured Burkholderiaceae bacterium
GGCCGAGCTGCCGCCGCTTTCCGGCCAGGGCGAAGCCGCCGTGGCCGAGTTCGAGCTTCAGCTCGGCGGCGCGGCCGAGGAGCCCACGCCCACGCACGTTGCCACTGGACCCTCTGGGCCCGCCGCCGAGGCGGCGGTGGCCCAACCGTCCCACTAGCGAGACCACTGCTGCCATGACGCATGCGATCCGGCCGCCGGCCGATGACGACGACCTGAACACAGCGCGGGCGGACGCGCCGGCTGGCGATGCCGAGGCCGGGGCGGCCGAAGCCGCCAACGGTGAGCCCGGCGCGTCGCCCGAGCAGGGTCCGGGTGGCGAGGGCCGCGGCCTGCGCGAGCCGCGAGGCCGGCGGCGCCGGGGTCGCGGCGGTCGCGGCCGTGGTGCGCCAGCGGTGCCCGGCGCCGAGGCGCCGGCGGCGGAAGGCGCGCCGCTGGTGGCCGAGCCGCGGCCGCGGGCGCCGCTGGTCGTGGGCGAGGGCGAGGAGCTGAACCCGGAGGGGCTGGCGCCGGCGCCGCTGCCGCGCGAGTTGCTCGAACGCGGCCGGCGCGCGGCGAAGCTGGCGGCCAGCCAGCAGTCGGAGAAGTTGCAGAAGATCCTCGCCGACGCCGGCATCGGCTCGCGCCGCGACATGGAGGAACTGATCATCGCTGGCCGCGTATCGGTCAACGGCGAGCCGGCGCACATCGGCCAGCGGGTGCTGCCGAGCGACGTGGTGAGGGTCAACGGCAAGCCGCTGCCGCGCAAGCAGCCGGGCCGGCTGCCGCGGGTGCTTGTCTATCACACGCCGGCCGGCGAGATCGTCTCGCAGGACGACCCCGGCGAGCGGCCGACGGTCTTCGACCGCCTGCCCAAGGTCTCGGGCGGCCGCTGGGTCGCGGTCGGCCGCCTCGACTTCAACACCGAGGGACTGCTGATCCTCACCACCTCGGGCGATCTGGCCAACCGGCTGATGCACCCACGCTACGAGGTCGAGCGCGAGTACGCGGTGCGGGTCTTCGGCGAACTGTCGCCGCAGGCGCGGCAGCAGCTGCTCGACGGCGTGGCGCTCGACGACGGCCTGGCCAAATTCTCTCGCATCGACGACGAAGGTGGCAGCGGCGCCAATCACTGGTACCGGGTCACCATCAGCGAGGGGCGCAACCGCGAGGTGCGGCGGATGTTCGCCGCCGTCGGCCTGGAGGTGACGCGGCTGATCCGCATCCGCTACGGCGCCGTGCAGCTGCCGCGCTCGCTGCCGCGCGGCCGCTACATCGAGTTGTCGCCGGAATGGGTGCGGGCCTGGATGCACGATCTCGGCATCGCCGAGGAAGAGGTGCGCGGCAAGTCCGGAGGCCGCCCGCCGCAGGGGCAGCCGGGGCGCAAGAACAAGCCGCAGCGGCAGGGTCCGCCGCGCCAGCCCGATCCGCTCACCAGCACCGTGCAGTACATCGCCGCTGGCGGCCGGCCGGGGTTCGGCGGACTGGGGCGTCCCGGGCAGGGCTTCGGCGGTCGTGGCCCGGGCCGCGGCAAGCCGCGGCGGTTCGGCTCGTAAGCCGCGCTCGCGTCGGCCGGCGTCGAGCAGCCGCGCTAATGCTGCGGCTGCACGGGTGGCGCGGGCGGGCGGCGAGAAGGCGAGCAGGGTCGCCGCCGGCGAGGTGCTTCGGCCTTTTCGCGGCGCACGGCGGCACCGCTGGGACGAGGGTTCCGTCGGCCGGGCAAGCCGGCCGGCAGCACGTATAATTGCGTGGTTGCGGCAAGCGCCGAATCCAATTTCGATGTCTAGCCGCCCGCGCTGCCGCGACCGATAGCGCCCACGGGTGCGCAGGGCTTCGCAGCGCGAGCCTGTTGAAAACAACAAATGGGCTTCACGCCCATTTTTTTTTCTGCGCGTCGCCCGGGTGACGCGCGTGCGGATCGTGACGAGGATTGCGGGCGAACTGATGGCGTTGGTCGAGCGAACCGTCGAGGGGCTCGGCTATGAGCTGGTGGAGCTGGAGCGCACCGGCCGCGGCCTGCTGCGCGTCACCCTGGACACGGCGCGTCCGGGCGGCATCGGGCTGGACGACTGCGAGCGCGTCAGCCGGCAGCTGACGCATCTCTTCGCGGTCGAGCACGTCGACTACGACCGCCTCGAGGTCTCGTCGCCGGGGCTGGACCGGCCGCTGCGGGGCCTGCGCGATTTCGCCCGCTTCGTCGGCTCGGAGGTGGCGCTGCAGCTGCACGCCCCGCACGAGGGCCGTCGCAAGCTGCGCGGCACGGTACTCGCCGCCGGCGGCGAGCCCGGCGCGGAGTGGATCCGCCTGCAGGAGTCGCCGCCCGAGGCGGCGCCCGCGGCGCGGGGCGCGAAGGCGCGCGCGGGCAAGGCGAAGATGGCCGAGGCGCCCGCGCTGCCGCAGTTCGAGCTGCGGCTGGCGGAGATTGAAAAAGCGCGGCTGGTGCCGCACGTGGACTTTGGTTCGAAGGCGCGGCAGACCGCGCCGCATGAGGAGCGCTCGCGATGAGCCGTGAAATCCTGTTGCTGGTCGACGCCCTGGCGCGCGAGAAGAACGTGCCGCGCGAGATCGTGTTCGGTGCCCTGGAGGCGGCGCTGGCGGCCGCCACCAAGCGCATGTTCGACGAGGAGGACGTCGACATCCGTGTCGCGGTCGATCGCGAAACTGGCGACTACGAGGCGTACCGGCGCTGGCTGGTGGTGCCCGACGAGGCCGGCCTGCAGGAGCCGGGGCACCAGATCATCCTGTCGGAGGCGCGCGAGCAGATCCCCGACATCGAGGTCGACGAGTACATCGAGGAGCAACTGCCGCGGCCGGAGTTCGGCCGCCGCTTCGCGCAGGACACCAAGCAGGTGATCCTGCAGAAGATCCGCGACGCCGAGCGCGAGCAGCTGCTGACCGAGTTCCTCGCCCGCGGCGACGAGATCGTCAGCGGCACGATCAAGCGCATGGACAAGGGCGACTACATCGTCGAGATCGGCAAGATCGAGGCGCGGCTGCCGCGCTCGGAGACGATCGGCAAGGAGAACCTGCGCATCGGCGACCGCGTCCGTGCCTGGGTGGCCAAGGTCGACCGCACCCAGCGCGGGCCGGCGGTGATCCTGTCGCGCACCTCGCCGGAGTTCCTGAAGAAGCTGTTCGAGCTCGAGGTGCCGGAGATCGAGCAGGGCCTGCTGCAGATCAAGAGCGCCGCGCGCGACCCCGGCATCCGCGCCAAGATCGCCGTCTGGACCAACGATCGCCGCATCGACCCGATTGGCACCTGCGTCGGCATGCGCGGCTCGCGCGTGCAGGCGGTGACCAACGAGCTGGCCGGCGAGCGGGTCGACATCGTGCTGTGGTCGGACGATCCGGCGCAGTTCGTCATCGGCGCGCTGGCCCCGGCCAACGTCAGCTCGATCGTGGTCGACGAGGAAAAGCACGCGATGGACGTGGTGGTCGACGAGGACAACCTGGCCATCGCCATCGGCCGCGGCGGCCAGAACGTGCGCCTGGCCTCGGAACTCACGGGCTGGCAGATCAACATCATGACCGCCGAGGAGGCGGCCGAGAAGCGCGAGAGCGAAAAAGCCGCTGTGCGCCGGCTGTTCATGGACAAGCTCGACGTCGACGAGGAGATCGCCGACATCCTGATCGAGGAGGGCTTCTCCACGCTCGACGAGATCGCCTACGTGCCGATGCAGGAGCTGCTCGACATCGAGGCGCTGGACGCCGAGACGGTCGAGGAGCTGCGCAACCGGGCCCGCAACGCCCTGCTGACCGAGGCGATCGCGCGCGAGGAGCACATCGAGCAGGCCGACGCGTCGCTGCTGGAGCTGGACGGCATGGACCGCGAACTGGCCGCCCGCCTGGTGGCCTGCGGCATCCGCAGCCGCGACGACCTGGCGGAACTCGCCGTCGACGAGCTGCGCGCCGTGATGGCGCTGCCGGCCGAGCGGGCGCGCGCGCTGATCGACAACGGCCTCGAAGGCGTCACCGAAGAGGAGCAGCGGCTGATCGCCGCCGCCGACGAGCAGCGCGCCAAGGACCTCATCATGGCCGCGCGCGCGCACTGGTTTGCCGAGGAAGGCGCGCACAGCTGAACGGCACCCCCGAGACATCGGCACCGAGGAACACATGCAGAGCAACACAGTCGCCCAATTTGCCGCCGAGCTGAAGCTGCCGGCCGCGGTCCTGCTCGAACAGCTGCGCGCCGCTGGTGTGGACAAGCGCGGCGAGAACGACGGCCTGACCGAGGCCGACAAGGCGCGCCTGCTCGAGTCGCTGCGCAAGGCGCACGGCGCTGCCGCGCCCGAGAAGAAGAAGATCACGCTGACGCGCAAGCAGACCTCGGAGATCAAGCAGGCCGACGGCTCGGGCCGCGCCCGCACGATCCAGGTCGAGGTGCGCAAGCAGCGCCCCTTCATCCAGCGCGACGCCGAGGTCGAGGCCGAGGCCGCGGCGCCGGCGCCGGCAGCGCCGGTGATTGACGAGGCCGAGCTGCGCAAGCGCGAGGAAGAGGCGCGGCGGCAGGCCGAGCTGGCGGCGCGCCAGGCGGCCGAGGCGCGCGAGCGCGCCGAGCGGGCGCAGCGCGAGATCCAGGAAGCGCAGAAGCGCGAGCAGGAGACGGCGGCCGAGGCCGCCGCCCGCGAGCAGGCCGAGCGCGAGGCGCTGGAGCGCGCGCGCGCCGAGCAGGCCGCCGCCGAGGCGGCAGCGCGCCTCGCGCAGGAGCAGCAGGAACGCGCTCGCCGCGCCGTCGAGGCGGAGGTGGCCGCGATCAAGGACATGATGGCCGCCCCGCGCAAGGTGCTGAAGGCGCCCGAGCCGGCGGCGCCGGCTGCCGCCGGCACCCTGCACAAGCCGGCGGCCAAGGTCGAGGCCAAACCGGGCGAGGCGAAGAAGGAAGAGAAGAAGCCGGGCGTGAAGGAAGTGAAGTCCGGCAAGCTCGCCTCGAGCTGGTCGGAGGAGGCGGCCAAGAAGCGGGCGCTGAAGACGCGCGGCGACATCAGCGCTGGCCGTGCCGTGGGCTGGCGCGGCCCGCGCGGCGGCCGTCGCGGCGAGAAGCACGAGGAGCACCCGGCCGCGGCGATGCCGGCCGAGCCGATCGTGCGCGAGGTGGTGGTGCCGGAGACGATCACGGTGGCCGACCTGGCGCACAAGATGGCCGTCAAGGCCTCCGAGGTGATCAAGGCGCTGATGAAGATGGGCCAGATGGTCACCATCAACCAGCCGCTCGACCAGGAGACGGCGATGATCGTGGTCGAGGAGATGGGCCACAAGGCCATCGCCGCCAAGCTCGACGACCCCGAGTCGCTGCTGGCGGCGGCGGGCATCGAGGCCACCGAGGCGCCCGAGGAGCCGCGGCCGCCGGTGGTCACCATCATGGGCCACGTCGACCACGGCAAGACCTCGCTGCTCGACTACATCCGCCGCACCAAGGTCGCCGCCGGCGAGGCCGGCGGCATCACGCAGCACATCGGTGCCAACCACGTCGAGACGCCGCGCGGCATCGTCACCTTCCTCGACACGCCGGGCCACGAGGCGTTCACGGCGATGCGCGCCCGCGGCGCCAAGGCCACCGACATCGTCATCCTGGTGGTGGCCGCCGACGACGGCGTCATGCCGCAGACCAAGGAGGCGATCGCGCACGCGCGCGCTGCCGGCGTGCCGCTGGTGGTGGCGCTGAACAAGATCGACAAGTCGGAGGCGAACCCCGACCGCGTCAAGCAGGAGTTGGTCGCCAACGGCGTCGTGCCCGAGGAGTACGGCGGCGACTCGCCGTTCGTGCCGGTGTCGGCCAAGACCGGGCAGGGCATCGACGCGCTGCTGGAGAACGTGCTGCTGCAGGCTGAAGTGCTGGAGCTGAAGGCGCCGGTGGACACCCTGGCCAAGGGCGTGGTGGTGGAGTCGCGGCTGGACAAGGGGCGCGGCCCGGTGGCCACCGTCCTGGTGCAGTCGGGCACGCTGAAGCGCGGCGACGTGGTGCTGGCGGGCGCGGCCTTCGGGCGCGTGCGCGCGATGCTCGACGAGAAGGGCAAGGCGGTGCAGGAGGCGGGACCGTCGATCCCGGTGGAGATCCAGGGCCTGTCGGACGTGCCTTCGGCCGGCGACGAACTGATCGTGCTCGGCGACGAGCGCAAGGCGCGCGAGATCGCGCTGTATCGCCAGGGCAAGTTCCGCGACACCAAGCTCGCCAAGCAGCAGGCGGCCAAGCTGGAGACCATGTTCGAGCAGATCGGCGAGAGCAAGACGCTGCCGCTGATCATCAAGGCCGACGTGCAGGGCTCGCAGGAGGCGCTGGTGCACGCGCTGACCAAGCTGTCGACCGACGAGGTCAAGGTGCAGGTCGTGCACGCCGCGGTGGGCGGCATCTCGGAGTCGGACGTTCAGCTGGCGGCGGCGTCGAAGGCGGTGATCATCGGCTTCAACGTCCGCGCCGACCCGCAGGCGCGCAAGCTGGCCGAGGCGAGCGGCGTCGACATCCGCTACTACAACATCATCTACGACGCCGTCGACGAGGTGAAGGCGGCCCTGTCCGGCATGCTGGCGCCGGAGCAGCGCGAGCAGGTGCTCGGGCTGGTCGAGATCCGGCAGATCTTCCGCGTGCCGAAGGTTGGCGTGGTGGCGGGCTGCATGGTGCTCGACGGCCTGGTCAAGCGCGGCGCGCAGGCGCGCCTGCTGCGCGACAACGTGGTGATCTGGACCGGCGAGTTGTCGTCGCTGAAGCGCTTCAAGGACGACGTGCGCGAGGTCAAGGCCGGCTTCGAGTGCGGCCTGAGCCTCAAGGGCTACGACGACATCAAGGAAGGCGACCAGCTCGAGATCTTCGAGGTGCAGGAGGTGGCGCGCACGCTCTGAGCCGGGCGTTGCCGCCGGCGCGCGCTTGCGGGCGATTGCCGCGCCAGCTGTGCGGTCGGCAAGGGGGCGTCGAAGTCGCCCCTGCGGCCGGTGCGCGGCGCGCCGTTGCAGCGATGGATGGGCGGCGCGGTCCGCCGGCGCCGACCGCGGCAACTGGCGCGAGGCGCGTTGCCCGA
This sequence comes from uncultured Burkholderiaceae bacterium, assembly GCA_937936215.1. Taxonomy (GTDB): domain Bacteria; phylum Pseudomonadota; class Gammaproteobacteria; order Burkholderiales; family Burkholderiaceae_F; genus JADJWR01. Next base: position 6,987 of record CALGWX010000087.1, read on the forward strand.
TCACGCCGGCTCGCTATCCGCGCCATCGTGGCGTCTTTCGTGCGACCGCGGCCATGGTGTTCCGTGCGAGGATCAATGCATGAAACGTTCATCCAAACCCCAGCGCGGCCAGCGCATCGCCGACCAGATCCAGCGTGACCTCGCCGAGCTGATCCGCACCGAGGTGCGCGATCCGCGCGTCGGGCTGGTGACCATCAGCGGCGTGGAGATCACGCCCGACTACGCGCACGCCAAGGTCTACTTCACGGTGATCGGCGCCGACGCCGAGACCGCGGCGCAGGGGCTGAACTCGGCGGCCGGCCATTTGCACAACCTGCTGTTCAAGCGCCTGCGCATCCACACCGTGCCGCGGCTCACCTTCGTCCACGACGCCTCGGTGGAGCGCGGCTTCGAGATCGACCGGCTGATCGACGAGGCCGTCGGCCGCCACCACAAATAAGCCGCGCAACGTTCCCATGGGCCGACCGCAGGGCGATCCGGTCGACGGCGTGCTGCTGCTCGACAAGCCGCGCGGCATCACCTCCAGCGCGGCGGTGGGTTGGGCGCGGCGGCTGCTGGCTGCGCGCAAGGCCGGCCACACCGGCACCCTCGATCCGCTGGCCACCGGCCTGCTGCCGTGCGCCTTCGGCGAGGCGACCAAGTTCGCCGCCGACCTGCTCGACGCTGACAAGGGCTACGAGGCGACGCTGCGCTTTGGCGTGGCCACGACGACCGGCGACGCCGAAGGCGAAGTGATCTCGCGGCGGCCGGCCGACGTCAGCCGCGCCGAGCTGGAAACGGTGCTGTCACGCTTCACCGGCACGATCGACCAGGTGCCGCCGATGCACTCGGCGCTCAAACGACACGGCCGGCCGCTGTACGAACTGGCGCGCGCCGGCCGCGAGGTCGAGCGCGCGCCGCGTCGCGTCCGCATCGAGCGGCTGGCGCTGCTCGCGCTCGCCGGCGACGAGGCGGTGCTGGCGGTGGAGTGCAGCAAGGGCACCTACGTGCGCGTGCTGGCGCAGGACATCGGCGCGGCGCTCGGTTGCGGCGCGCACTTGGCGGCGCTGCGTCGCACGCGCGTTGGCGGCTTGCGCGTGGAAGACGCGGTGCCGCTGGCGGCGCTGGAGGCGCTCGACTTGCCGGCGCGACGCGCCCGCCTGCTGCCGCTCGACGCGCTGCTCGCCAGTTTGCCGCGGGTCGATCTCGCGGCCGAGCAGGCGCGGCGCTTCTCGCACGGCCAGCGGCTGCCGTTGCGGCTGGCGCCGGCGCCGCGGGTACGGGTCTACGCCCCGGCGGCAAGGCTGCTGGGGCTGGCGAGCATCGACGAAGACGGCGCCCTGGCGCCGCGGCGGCTGCTGGCTGCGCGCAAGGCCGGCCACACCGGCACCCTCGATCCGCTGGCCACCGGCCTGCTGCCGTGCGC
>CALGWX010000088.1 GCA_937936215.1 uncultured Burkholderiaceae bacterium
CGAACAGCAGCAGCGGCGCGGCGGTGCCGCCAACCAGCAGCCGGCGGCCTGCGCGATCGAGTGCCGTCTGCGCCTTGCCGGCGAGGCGGCCTGCGAGCCGCTGCCGGTACAGCCACCCGATGCCCGCACGCGCCAGCACCATCGCGATGAACAGCGGCACGGCCCACGCGTTGCCGTGCCAGGGCAGCGCCAGCAGCAGCAGGCCGGCGCCTTCGGCGAGGCTGGTGGCCAGCAGCAGCCCCACCGTCATCGGCTCGCGCCAGGCCACGATGCCGCGCGCACCCTGCAGCATCCGGCTCTGGCAGTAGATGAACGCCAGTGCCAGCAAGCCTGCGAGCCAGACCAGGTTCGGGCCGCCGCGCCACGCAAAATACGCCGCCGTGGCGCCCACTGGCATCAGCAGCGTGGCGGCGATCGATTCGCGCGTCATCCACGATGTGCCCGGGTGCAGGAAGACGTTGAACGCCCGCAGCGGCCGGCCGAGTTCGGCCCAGACGCAGGCCAGCCCGGCGCCGATCAGCGCCAGCCCCGCCAGCAGCAGGCCCGCCGCGGCCGCGCCCTGCACGCCCGTCAGCGCCGTAACGATGATCAGGCCGCTGCCGGCGCCGCCGCCGATGAAGTTGCCGGCGGCGCGCCAGTCCCAACTCGTCTGCTGCCAGGGATGCGGCCCGTAGCTCATGCCCGCCCTCCTGCTGCCGCTCGGCCCCCGGCAGGCGCGCGCGAAACCCGCGGCTCGCGTGCGTTCATCGCCGCGCCTCCAGCCGCTCGGCACCGACGTCGGGCGGACTGACACCCGGCGCCGCCTCGCCATCGCCGCGGTCCCAGAGGTAGAAGAAGCCCGGCCCGGTACCCAGTTCCTCGTGCATGCGGAAGTAGCGGTTCTCGGACAGCAGCCTCGACACGCTGCTTTCCGGATCGTCGAGATCGCCGAAGGCCATCGCCTTGGCGATGCAGGCGTTCACGCACGCCGGCGTGGCCTCGGGGTCCACGCCGGGCCTCAGGCCCCGCGCCAGGCCGTCATCGATGCGGTCGACGCAGAACGTGCACTTGGTCGCCACCGCGAGCCGCTCGGCGCGATGCGTGACCTTCTCGCTTTCGATCGGCTCGCCGTAGGCGAAGCTCGGGCGCAACGTGCGATAGCGCGCCTGGTACGGGCACGACACCGCGCAGTAGGCGCAGCCGATGCACAGGTCGTAGTCCATCGTGACCACGCCGTCGGCGCGCTTGCGCGTGGCCGTGGTGGGGCAGGAGGCGACGCACGGCGGGTCGTCGCAGTGCTGGCAACCCACCGGCACGAAGGCGCGCCGCACGTCGGGGTACTCGCCGAACTCCATGTCGAGCACGCGCCGCCACTGCACGCCCACCGGCGTGGCGTTGACGAGCTTGCACGCCGCGGTGCAGGTCTGGCAGCCGACACAACGGCGCAGATCGGCGACCATCGCCCAGCGGGTCATTCGCTTGTCTCCATGTCGCGCGCCGTCGCGCCCGCCGCCTTCGGCATCGAGGCATCGGCGGCCCCTCGGGCCACCCATGGGATCGACGGCGGCGGTGCGCAAGCCACCGCGCTCTGTGCTTGACCCGGCCCCTTCCACGCGCGCGCCCTACCGGCGACGCGCACGTCATGCAGAGCGCCAAGTGCAGCTATTCTTGCAATTCGATACCGGTATTCTTTAATTCAGGTCAATGGCCCGCCGAAAACCGCAAGCGCCCGAAGCCGCGCCCGCGCAGGCGCCGCGGCGCAACCTCACGATCCGGCCGGTGCGCCGCGGTGATCTCGAAGCGGTGATCGCCATCGATACCCAGGTGACCGGCCTGGAGAAGCGCGACTACTGGCGCGCGGTGTATCGCCGCTACGGCGAGTCGGCCACGCCGGGCGCGCAGTTCCTCGTCGCCGAGTCCGACGGCGAAGTGGTCGGGTTCATCATCGGCGAAGTGCGCGACTGGGAGTTCGGCGCGCCGCCCTGCGGCTGGGTGTTCGCCATCGACGTGCGCCCCGACGCGCGCCAGTCGGGCATCGGCACGCGGCTGCTGGAGTCGATCCTCGCCGGCTTCCGCCGCGCCGGGGTGCGCAAGGTGCGCACGATGCTGGCCAGCGACAACACCCTGATCCTGTCGTTCTTCCGCAGCCAAGGGATGATGGCGGGCCGCTTCATCCCGCTGGAAATGGACCTCGACGAATGAAGCTGCAACAGAACAGCCTGCTCGCGCTCTACAGCCTCGTCGAGTTCGCCAGCGACCCGACGCGGCACATCGCGGCGGCCGAGATCGCACAGAAGTACGACGTGTCACCGCACCACCTGGCCAAGGTGCTGGCGGAACTGGCCCGCGCCGGCATCGTGCAGTCGGTGCGCGGTGTGGGCGGCGGCTACCGTTTCGCCGCCAACGCACGGCGGCTGACGCTGCTCGACGTGATCTCGCGCTTCGAGGACGTCGGCAGCGGCTCGACCGACCGCAACGGCCGCACGCCGGCCGACCGCGCCATCTCGCGCGTGCTCGGCGAGATCGACGAGATGGCCAAGGCCACGCTGAAGTCGGTCACCCTGGCGACGCTGCTGCGGCTGATGCAGCAGAAGGCTCACAGCGCCAACGGCACATTGGCGCCGGAGGAGGTCTTCCCCGGTATGCGCTAGCCGCCGCGGTGTGTGGCACTGACCAGGCCGGGGCGGTGCTGACGCAGGCTGCCGCTGCCACTGCTGGCGCCGCTGGCCGTTGCCCATGTGACGAGTCTCGATACCGGCTGTAACCGTCGTATCGGTCATTAAGTTCGCTTGACGCTCCTTGCGGCTGCCCGTGCAATCGCACTACCAGCGCGATTGCCTTCGCGAGGACGCCGATGACCGATGCACGTTCTTCGCGGCCTTTATGGGCCGCTGCGCCGTGGCCGACGCCGGCGGCGCCGCGGCCCGCCAGCCCGGCTGCACCACGCACTGCCGAGATGTGTGATGTGCCCTCCGGCAGCCCACGCATGCGCACGAAGGCCCTTGCAGGGTCAGGGGTGCCGCCGCGCAATGTCCGGCTGCACTGCGCATGGCTGGCTGCGGCGCTGCTGGCGGCCTGCGGCGGCTCGGAGCCGCCCGCCACGCCGACGCCACCCCCGCCTCTGGTAGCCACTGCCATCGACGTGCAGGTCGGCGATCCGAACGTCAGTGACATGAACCCCGAGTTCACGCCCGACGGTCGATTTATGGTCTGGTTCGAACCTTCGCCGGACGGGCTGACCGCCGACGGGCGCCTGTACGGCCGCATGTGGCACTGCGCCGTCGATGCCGAGGCCGGAACTTTCGATCCTCCGGACTGCAAGGGCTTCTCCGGCTTCATGACAACAGTCTGGGGTCGCGCCAACACCGGCGTCGATGCTGAAGGCCCTTACTACGTCGGCCAGCAGTCGCTGCGAGGCCAGGATCCCGACAACGAGAAGCTGGTCGTCGTGCGGCCGACCGGGCCGCGCAGCGGCACGGTCGAGGTGCTCGCTGCGTCGTTGCCGCAGCCGCGGCGCCGTTCGATCTTTCCGACCACGATCCCGCAGCAGGGGGCGAAGCAGTTCATTTGGTGGCTGGAGAATGACGTCGGCTTCAGCCCGGGACAGGCCGGCCAAGTCAGCCTAAAGTTCATCGATCGCGCCGCTCCGCAAAAGGAACGGATCGTGGTCCAGCAAAGCGCTGCCGGTCCGGCGTGGGCACCGATCGACATGACCTACGTCAGGCTGCTGGCCGGTACGTCGCGGCTGACCTTCGGCGCGCCGACCACCGCGGGCACGGTCGAGATCGCAACCGTCGATCTCGCCGATCCCGAGCTTCGCGCGACTTTCATCACCGCCGACGGCAGGCGCAAGCTCGACCCCTATCCGTTCCGGCATGGCGCCCAGTACTACCTCGTCGCCGGTATCGACGGCACCGGCGACAGCATCGTGTACCGGTCGTCATCGCCGACCTCGATGTACACCCCGGCGGAGACCATCGCCACACCACCGCCGCCAGCCTCCGATATCCCGGCAGGCAAGGCCTGCCAGCCCCAGTCGCACGAGCCATTCGCTTTCGGCGGCACCCTGTACACCGCCTACCAGGTCGGCGACTGCTCCACTGCGGCGGACAGCTTCTTCACCCGCAAAGGAGAGATCTGGCTGTCGACGATCGGCGTCAGCCCGGCGCGCCAGTGGCGGCTCAGCCGCGATGGCCCGGAGGCCAAGAACGAGCCGGAGCCGCTGGTCGGGCGCAGTCGTGCGTGGGTCTTCTACACGGCTTATCCGGCGGGCGCCTCGCCGCTGACTGCGCGCCACACGCTGCGGCGGGTGGCGCTGCCGCTGACGCCGTAGCGGCCGGCCGCCTTGCGGGTCGCGACGGCCGAAGCCTCCGCCTGCGGCCTCGCATGCACCCACGGCCGCCGCAGCCCGCGATAGCCGAAGCGCCTCGCGAGAGTGTTCAGCCGCCCGCTGCAGCCGCCTTCGCCACCTTCGCCTTCAGCCGCTGCGCCGTCTTCTCGATGCCGACGATGTAGCGATGGTGCCTACCGCGCCCGACCTCCTCGACGGCGTCGCGCACGGTGAAGTCGAAGGCGACCGCGTTGCCGTCGACCTTGGCCAGCGTCACCGTGATGTCGACCCACATGCCGAGCAGGGTGGCGCCGATGTGGTCGAGTTCCACCCGCGTGCCGACCGAGTCACGCTCCGCGCCGAGGTGCGGCTTGATCAGGTCGCGGCAGGCAAACTCGACGTCGTAGAGCATCAGCGGCGTGGCGTAGACGCGGCAGTCCTCGCCCATGAAGCTGATCGTGCGGTCGCGGTCGACGGTGATGCGGCGGGTCAGGGTGAGCCCCGGTTGCAGCGTCTCGCTCATCGTTTCTCCTCTGGCCTGGCTTGCAGTTGCGCGGCGTAGCGGCGCGCCTCGGCGTAGCGGGCGAGCGCGGCCGTGGCCCGCGCGCAGTTGCGGAGGACGCACACGCCGGCGTCCATCAACCGGGCCGCGAACGCATCGTAAAGGCGGCCGGCGTCGATGACGCCGATCACCGGCTTGTCGAAGCGTGCCGCCAGCGGCGGCAGCAGCGCCACCGTACTGGCCGGGTCGTGGATGTCGTGGCCCGGCCGCAGCGCGCTCGCTTCGAGCGCGCGCACCGCCGGCGCGGTCGGGTCGAGCGCGACCACCACCGCGTCGATCGCCGGATCCTGCAGGAAAGCCTCGGCGATCGCCACGTGCGCCTCGTCGTCGGCGCCGGGGTTGATATCGATCGGGTTGCCGATCTGCACCAGCGCTTCGAGGCGCTTGGCGGCGAGGACCTCGCGCACCCGCTGCGCGGTCTGCGGCGCCAGCGCCGGTAGCTCCAGTGAGAAGGTGCCGGTGTCGGTCGAATCGGCCATGCTGACCGCCTCGAAGCCGGCGCCGCTGATGGCGCCCAGCCGTGCGCCGACGCGCTTGCGATGCAGCGCCACGGCGAGATAAAGGAGGTCGTCGAAGGCGCTGACGTCCTCGGCGACGATCGCGCCCGCATGGCGCAGCACCGACTCGGCCACCGCGTAGTCGCCGGCTTCCGAGGCCGTGTGCCCGCGCGCCGCTGCCGCCCCAGCCGCCGTGCGGCCGGCCTTGTAGACGACCACGTCCTTGCCGCGCCTCACCGCGGCGCGCACGGCGCGCGCGAAGTCGAGCCCGTCCAGATCGCGAAAGCCCTCGACGTAGACGCCGATCGCCTCGACCTCGGGCCGCGGCGCGAGATAGGCCATGAGGTCGCCGTGCGTGAGGTCGGCCTGGTTGCCGACCGCGACCATGTAGCGGGGGTCGAGCCAGGGGTTGTGCGACAGGCGGGTGATCATGAAGGCGCCGCTCTGGCTCACCATCGCCGCCGTGCGCTGCGGCCGCTTGTTCGGCTTGGGCAGCCGCTCCAGCGGGATGAACCACGAGTCGTAGCCGCCGGGGTGCGAGACGACGCCGAGGCAGTTGCCGCCGAGGAACACCGGCCCGCCGCCAGGCCGGCCGTGGGCGGCGTCGATGCGCGCGGCCATCGCCGCCGCCGGCTCGCGGCTGGCGGGCGTCTCGCCCAGGCCGCCGGGGATCAGCATCACGGACTCGGCCGCGTCGGCGGCGATGATCTCGTCGACCAGCGCGTAGACCGCCTCGGCCGCCACCGCGACGATCAGCAGGTCCAGCTTGTGCGGCAGCGCGCGCAGGCTGTCGACGCAGCGCGCGCCGTCGATCTCGGCCTGCCCTTCGCGGATCACCGTGATGCGCTCCTTCGGGTAGCCGCTGGCGGCCAGGTTGCGCAGGATGATGCGGCCGAAGTTCATGCCGGTGGCCGACACGCCGACGAGGCCGAGCGTGCGCGGGTGCAAGAGGCGGTCGATCTTGTCGATCGGCCGCGGCCGCCGGCGTGGCGGTGGCGCGCCGACCTCGCCGCGGCAGGCGGCGACGACCAGTGCGCCGCCGCCGAGCAGGCATTCGAGTTCGAGCCGCCGCAGCACGCCGCGCGACGGCGAAGCCGCCTCTTCGGCCGCCGCGAGCGCCAGCAGCGCCGCGAACGCTGCCTGCAACGCGCCGTCGGGCGCCGGCAGGCCTTCGCGCGCCGCCTGCGCCGCCAGCCGGCGATAGGCGATCGTGGGGCTGAACAGGCGCAGGAAGTCCGCCGCGTCGGTCAGCGCCGCCGCGGCATGCACGGTGCCACGGCCGCGGCGGAAGGCATCTTCCGCCGCCGCATCGACCCCGGCCGGCCCGGCCGACAGGACGAAGCCGAAGTCGCGCCGGCATTGCAGCGCCAGACGCAGCGTCGCGGGTTGCGCCGCCGGCTGCGACGGCATGCCCAGGGCCGCGAGCAGCGCCTCGATGGCCGCCGCCGGCAGCGCCGCTTGGCCAGACGCGACCGCTTCCGCGACGATGGCGGCAGCCGCCGCCGCGTCGGCTCGCCTGGGGTCAGCCACGGCCAGCGTCACCGCGCCGCCTCGTGCGCCGTGTCGAGCGCGCGAAGCCTTGCCCCATGCTCACGCCCGCGCGCCCGCCGGCGCGACGGCGCCCTGCGGGGCCGAAGCCGGCGGCAACCCGCAGCGCGCGAGCAGCCGCGACCACGCTTCGTCGACCTCGGCCTGCAGCGCCTCGACCTCTTCCGCCGCCAGATGCCGGTAGCGGCCCTGCAGCGCCAGATAGTCCGCCACCGGCCGCGTCCGCTCCGCGCAATTCAGCCGCCAGGTGCGGCCGTGCTCGACCTCGACCAGCGGGAAGGCGCCGCATTCGACCGCATAGCGCGCGGCCGTCAGCCCCATGTCGTCGGCCACGCCCCAGCCGTCGAGGCAGGGGATGAGCAGCGTCAGGATGCGGGTGCCGCGGATCGACTTCGCCTTCTCGACCTTGGCGAGCAGGTCGGGCAGGAACGCCACGTTGGCGGTGGCCACATACGGCACCTCGTGCGCCGCCATGATCTCGGTGAGGTTCTTCTTGCGCGAGGTCTTGCCGGCCGGCGTGGAGCCGGTGCTGGCGTAATGCGGGGTGGAGGAGGACTTCTGCGCCCCGGTGTTCATGTAGCCCTCGTTGTCGAGGCACACGTAGATGAAGTCCTCGTTGCGCTCGGCGGCGGAGGACAGGCACTGCAAGCCGATGTCGTAGGTGCCGCCGTCGCCGGCCAGCACGACGACCTGCGTGTCGTGCCGGCCCTGCGCGTTCAGCGCCCGCCGCAGGCCGGAGGCTGCGGCGGCGCTGGCCTCCAGCGTCGGCTGGTACACGGGGATCTTCAGCGCGCTGTACGGCTGCGGGCCGGCGATGATCGCCATGCACGACGGCGGCACGACCGCCATCGCGTTCGGCCCGATCGCCGCCAGCACGTGCCGCACCGACAGCGCGTCGATGCAGCCGGGGCAGGCGGCGTGGCCCGAGCACAGCATCTCCTCCGCGCGCAGTTCGATCCGCCGCATCGTCACCTCACCCAAACGGATTCCGGCGGCGGCTCGCGGCCCTGCGCCTCGCGCACCAACGCGACGATGCGCTCCGGCGGCACGTTCACCCCGCCCACGCCGGCCAAATAGCCATGTACGCGGGGCGCCCCGGGCAGGGCATAGAGCGCCGCCTTCAGTTCCTGGTGCAGCACGCCGCCAGCGCCCGGCGAATGGTTGCGGTCGAGCACGATGGCGTCGGGCACGCCGGCCAGCCGCGCGCGCAGCGCGGCGACCGGCAACGGCCGGAACAGGCGCACCTTCAGCAGGCCCACAGGCTCGCCGGCCTCGCGCAGCGCGTCGACCGCCTCGCGCGCGGTGCCGCACATCGACCCGATCGTCACAACCACCATGCGCGCGCCGTCGCAGCGATAGGCCTCGATCGCGCCGCCGTGGCTGCGGCCGGTGGCCTGCGCCCAGGCGGCATCGACTTCGTCGGCAAGCGCCGGAACGCGCGCCATCGCCGCCTCCATCTCCTGGCGATGGCGGTAGAACATGTCCTGCGTCACCACGTTGCCCCACGACTCGACCTTCGCGGTGTCGAGCCGGTGCGGCGGCGCGTAAGGCGGCAGGAAGGCGTCGACCGTTTCCTGTGCCGGGATCTCGACCGGCTCGAGCGCGTGCGAGACGTAGAAGGCGTCGTGGCAGACCATGGCCGGCAGCAGGACCTGCTCGGCGAGGCGGAAGGCCTGGATCGTGGTGTCGAGCGACTCCTGCGCGCTCTCCGAGTAGAACTGGATCCAGCCGGTGTCGCGCTGGGCGAGGCTGTCGGTGGCGTCGGGCCAGAACGCCCATGGCGAGGCGACCGTCCGGTTGACGTTGGCCATCACGATCGGCGCCCGCGCGCCGGCCGCGTAGTGCAGCAGCTCGTGCATCAGCAGCAGGCCCTGCGAGGCGGTGGCGGTGAACACGCGGCTTCCTGCCAGCGAGGCCGGGATGCACGCCGCCATCACCGAGTGCTCGGACTCCGGCGTGATGATCTCGGCGTCGAACTCCCCCGCCGCGGCGAACTCCGTGAGCTTTTCCATCACCGGCGTTTGCGGCGTGATCGGGTACACAGGCACCACCTGCGGCCGCGCGAGCCTGGCCGCCCAGGCGAGCGCGTGGTTGCCGGTCAGCAGGAGCCGGCGCGAGGTCTCGACACGCTCAGGGGCGTTCATGTCGCCCCCTTCGGCCGACAAGCCGCGCCGCCAAGGGGTGAGCCGGGCTCTCCATCCCGCGCTGCGGCATGGACCAGCCGCGGCTCATCTTGCCTCCTCGACCATCGTCATCGAGCCGGTCGGGCACTCGCGCACGCACAGGCCGCAGCCCTTGCAGTAGTCGCCGAGCACCTCGTAGCCGTCGCCGCGGCGCTTTACCGCCAGGTCGGGGCAGACGTTGACGCAGTTGTCGCACAGCACGCAGGTGCCGCAGGAAAAGCAGCGCTGCGTCTCGGCCAGCGCGGCATCGATGCCGAGGCCGAGCTGGACCTCGGCGTCGCTCGCCAGGCGCCGCGCGGCCGCGAGCCGCCCGCCAGCAGCGCGCGGCTGCTTCGGGTAGTACGCGGTGGCGATGCGCGCCAGCGCCACGACGGCCTCATCGCTGAACTTCCCCAGCGCGCTCGACGCCTCCCGCGCGGTGACGCCTGCCGCCCCGGGCTTGCCGCCGTTGCGCTGCGCCGCCCGGCCGGCGCGGACGCTGTTGGCCGTTGCGGTCCCGACGCCCCCCGCACCGGCTTCGGCGTCGTCGACACCGCCGCGCAAGGCGCGGTCGATCTGCTGCGCGGCCCGCTTGCCCATGCCGACGGCCTCGGTGACGAAGCGCGCCATGCTGGCCAAGTCGCCGCCGGCAAAGACACGCTCGCCGCTGGTGGCCTGTCGTGCATCGACGCGCAGCAGGTTGCCTTCGCAGGCCAGGGCGGCGAACGGCGACAGGTCGGGGTCCTGGCCGATCGACGGCACGATCGCGTCGGCCATCAGCGCGAAGTCGGTGCCTTCGACCGGCGTGACGCGAAACTGGCCGCGCACCGCGCCCGGCTCGAAGTTCACCCGCACCAGCTCCAGCCGCACGCCGGAGCCGGTCGCGCACGCCGCCGTCACCATGCTGCCGGCCACGAGCACGATGCCCTCTTCCAGCGCCTCCTCGACCTCCTCCCGCTGCGCCGGCAACTGGCGCGCGCTTTCGAGCGCAACGACCGTCACCTCGTGGCCGGCGCGGCGGGCGCTGCGCGCCACGTCGAAGGCGGCGCTGCCGCCGCCGACGACGACGACGCGGCGGCCAAGGCGCGGCCGCTCGCCGGCGCTGGCACGCGCCAGGTACTCGGCGCCGTCGACGACCCACGGCAGCGCGTAGTCGAGCTGCGACAGCCGCTTCGGCCGCGCCGCGCCGGTGGCGAGATAGACGGCGTCGAAATCCGCCCGCAGCCGCTCGAGTGCCGACGGATCCGCCAGCGGCGAGTTGCAGCGCACGTCGACGCCGAGCGCCACGATGCGCGCGATCTCGCCGTCCAGCACCTCGCGCGCCAGGCGGTAGGGCGGGATGCCGTAGCGCATCAGCCCGCCCAGCGCCGGCTGCGCCTCGAACAGCACCACCGCAAAGCCACGCCGGCGCAACTGGTACGCCGCGGAAAGGCCCGACGGGCCGCCGCCGACGACCGCGACGCGCTCGACTCTCTCCCTCGCCGGTGGCGGGAACGCCCAGCCTGCGGCGAGCGCCGCGTCGCCGACGAAGCGCTCCAGGCGGCAGATCGACACCGCCTCGTCGAAGCCGGCACGATTGCAGGCGGCCTCGCACGGGTGATGGCAGATGCGGCCGGCGATGGCGGGAAACGGGTTGTGCCGCGTCAGCACCTCCCACGCGCCGCGGAAGTCGCGTGCGCGCGCCCGCCCGATCCACTCGGCGATGTCGCCGTTGACCGGGCAAGCGGCATGGCAAGGCGACGGTGCGTGGACGTGCCGGGGCAGGGCCGCGCGCCAGGAGCCGGTCCTGAAGACCTCGGTGGTGCCGGTGGTCCAGATGGGCGGAACCGGTGCGTTCATGCCGCGGCCCTCTGCAGCAGGCCGTCGACCCACGCGTAGCCGGAGGCGCAGGCGGCGAGGTTTTCCTCGCGCAGCCTGGGCGCGGCGTCGGCGAGCGTGCGCTCCAGCACCGCGAAGGCGGGCGCCTCGATCGCGCGCGCGAAGGCGCCGAGCAGGGCCGAGTTGACGATGCGCCCCAGCCCGTGCTGGCGCGAGATGGCGATGCCATCGACCGGCACCACCCGCCGCCCCGGCAGGCTGCGCGCGAAGGACTCCGCCGGCTGCGTGCTGTTGACGACGATCAGCGTCTGCGGCCCAGCGGCGGCCAGCAGGCGCGCATCGAGCAGCGTCGCGTCGAAGCACAGGATGGCGTCGGCCCGTTCGATGTCGCAGCGCAGCCGGATCGGCCGGTCGTCGACGCGGATGAACGAACTGACCGGCGTGCCGCGGCGCGCGCCGCCGTAGGTGGAAAACGCCTGCACCTGCCGCCCGGCGGCGAAGAAGGCCATCGCCAGCAGGTTGCCCGCCGTCTGCGCCCCCTGCCCGCCACGGCCCTGGATGATGATCTGCAGCACGCTGGTCTCCGCTGCGGGAAGCCGGCCGGCGCCGCCGTCCGTGCCGATGGACGGCAATGTAGGCCGCCGCTCGCCATTCGTCGAATTGATTGTCAGAATGCGCGCCATTCAGGCGCTGAATGACTTGAAGTTCCGCCACCTCGACCTGAACCTGCTGCGCGTGCTGGCGGCGATCTACCGCACCGGGTCGGTGACGGCCGCCAGCCAGCAGCTCGCGCTGTCGCAGCCGGCCACCAGCAACGCGCTGGCGCGGCTGCGCGAGTTCTTCGGCGACGAGCTGTTCGTCCGCTCGCCGCGCGGCCTGCACCCGACGCGCGCGGCGCAGCGGCTGGGGCCGGCGGTGGTTGCCCATCTGCAGGCGCTCGAGGCCACCGTGGCCAGCGTCGAGGCCTTCGACCCCGCCCGCAGCCGGGTGCACTGGCGGCTGTCGCTTTCTGACCTCGGCGAGATCCTGTTCCTGCCGCCGCTGGCGCAACTGCTGCGCCGCGAGGCGCCCTGCGCGCAGCTGTCGAACGTCGCCGTGGCCGCCGACCAGGTGCCTGCCGCGCTGGAGGCGCGCGACATCGACCTGGCGGTCGGGATCCTGTCGCCCGCGCATCGCGGCGTGCGCAGCGAAACGCTGTTCCGCGAGCGCTTCGTCGGCATCGCCGCACCGGGCTGGCAGCCGCCGGGCGGCCGCGGCGGCAGGTCGCTGTCGGCGAAGCAGCTCGCCGGCGCGGCGCTGGCCGTGGCCACGCCGACGGCCACCGTGCATGGCAGCGTGGAGGCGCGGCTGAAGCAGCTGAAGCTCGCCGACCGCGCCGTGCTGCACGTGCGGCACTTCGGCGCCCTGCCCGAACTGGTGGCGCGCAGCGACCTGCTGGCGATCGTGCCCCGGATGTTCGCCGCATCGCTGGCACCGCGCTTCGAGGTCAGCGTTTGGGAACTGCCCGACGTGGCGCCGGGCTACGAGGTGCGGATGCTCTGGCATGCGTCGTCGGACGCCGATGCGGCGCAGGCCTGGCTGCGCGAGAGGGTGCTGCGCCTGTTCAAGCGCCGCGAGCGCGGCTGACCGCGGACGGCAAGCCATCACACGCGGCGCCTTCCTTGGCGTGCGCGCCCCCGGGGACGGTCGTTCGCCGTCGCACGCGGCGAACCGCGCCTGGCGGCCGGTGCCTGCAATCCTCGCCGCGGCCGGTGGCAGACCACGGCCACACGGCGTGGGGCCTGTGCCGCGCTGCGCCCTCGCGCCGTCCCCGCGCGGCGGAACCCGCGGCGGCGTGGTGCGGCCGAATCCGTCGCCGCCGGCGCGCCGGGTCACGCTGCTGCAGCGCAAACCCGGCAAGCCGGGCAAGGGGCTCGGCAAGACCACGGGGTGGATCCACCGCGCGGCGCTGCAGATGAAGCAGGTCGAGATGATCGGCGGCGTGAACTACGAGCGGATCACGGCCGAGGGCCTGTTCGTCACCTTCGGGCCGAAGCGGCAGGACGGGCAGCTGATCGAGTGCGACACCATCGTGCTGTGCGCCGGCCAGGAGCCGCTGCGCGAGCTGGCGGCACCGCTGCGCGCCGCCGGGGTGGCCGTGCACCTGATCGGCGGCGCGCAGGAGGCGGCGGAACTCGACGCCAAGCGGGCGATCGACGAGGGCACGCGGCTGGCGGCGCGGCTGTAGCGTCCGCCGGGCTTCGGCCGCGCGTGATCGGCCGCGCAGTGCCGAAAGTCGCCGTTCAGCCTGGCGCGCTCGGCGCGGGCGACCCCCTTCGAGCAGGCGCTGGCCGGCGCGGAGCCAAATGTTCCCCGTGACTGCCTACACGGAGAGGATCTGCCCGCTCGGCATGCGACCAATCGGCAGTCCCGCGACCTCAAGGGCCTGCAACTCGCCGCACCGCCACCCGCACCACGTCCGCCCCCGATCCGGTGGCATCGGTCAGCTCCAGCGACATCGGCGCGATCGTGTTCAGGCTCGGCGCGCGCATCTGCTTCGCGTACGGCGTCGCCCAGTGGTCGAACTGGCCGATGATCAGCAGCGTCTGCGGGTGAATGCCCTGCGCCAGCACCGCCCGGCCCTGCGTGGCGGCGATGGCCGAGCGCACCTCGATCAGGTCGCCGTCGTCGATGCCCAGCTCGCGCGCGGTGCGGGCGTTGAGCACGATGCCGCGGTGACCGCGCAGGTTGCTCGCGACCTCGTCCATCAGCTGGATCGCGGCGTTGCCGCCGGAGTGGTACTGCATGCTCTTGCTGGTCAGCAGCCAGAACGGAAAGTCGGCGGGGTTCAGGCCGCGCTTGACGAGGTCGCGCTCCCACAGCGCCGGAAAGTCGTGCCATACCGGCAGCGCCTGGTATTCCTCGAGCTGGCGGTCCCACCAGTTGACGCCGCTTTCGTGCAGGCGGTTGGCGAGTTCCTTGCCGGCGCGCAGCAGCCGCTCCTGGTACGGCAGCTCGAAGCGCAGGCCCTGGCGCTTCATGGTCGGATACAGGTACCAGCCGGTCTGCGGATACGGCCGCGTCATCAGGCCGTGCTCGCGGAACCAGTCGAGGCCGTGCACCTCCTCGCCCTTCGACAGCTCGTGGCTGGCAGCGCGGCAGACGGCGTCCCAGATCTCGTCCGGCTCGTGCGGCGTCGCCGGATCAAGCGCGTAGTCGCGCCCCTCGGCCTTCAACTGAACGCCGCAGGCGCCGCGATTGATCGCCTCGTTGTAGCCCGCGAGCAGTCCGGTGCGGCGGGCAAGCTCGGTCGCGATCCAGGTGAAGTCGCGCGCCTGCCCCTGCGGCTCGACCGCCTTCTGCCGGATCACCCAGCCCTGGTGGCGCCAGAACTGCTCGACGAACTTGGTCTTGCCCAGCCGGATGAGCTGCGTCGATTCCAGGTCGGTCGCCTCCGGCAGCAGCACGTCGGCCATGTGGTTGGTCTCGTCGTGCGTGTAGGCGACGCAGACGGTGAACGGGAAGCGCGCCATCATCCGCGCCACCGCGCGCGTGTCCCAGAACGAGATCGCCGGGTTGGTGCGGTAGGCGATCCACACCTCCGGCAGGCTGGTCTCCGGCCAGGCCTCGGGCCGGTGATCGCTGAACATCCACGCCAGGTGGGTGGGCCCCAGGGACTCGCTCCACGCGCCGCTGTTGCCCGACAGCGGCACCAGCGTGCGGTGGGCGTTGCGCCCCGCGGGCTTGCGTGCCCAGGTGTCCTTGCCGGTCGGGTTCATGTTGGTGTTCATGAATCCGTCCACGCCGGGCTTCACGCTGGCATGGCGGTTGTCGTGCGGCTTGTTGAGCCGCACGGTGGTGCCCAGCGTCCCGCCGGGCACTTCCAGCGCCCCCACGAGGACCGCCAGCACCGTGCGCGACCACACCGCCTCGAACGCGCCCCAGCCGTTGTTCACGGTCTTGCCCAGCGTCACCGCCACCGGCCGGAACGGCAGCACCTCGCCGTCGATCTCGATCGTCTCGCCGACGCAGGCGTTGTCGAGGTACTCGGCGGCGAGCCTGCGGATCGTCGCCGCCGGCACCTCGCAGATCGGCGCCGCCCACTCCGGGCTGTATGGCTTGATGTGCGCGACGAGCCTGGCGAACGCGGTGTCGGCCTCGACGTTGACGTGCGTCCAGCGCTGGCCGTCGGCGCCGAGCTCGACCGCGCGCGCCACCGTCACCCGGCCTTCGAGCAGCGGCTCGGCGCCCGGCGTGTCGAACGGCACCGCGGCGTTGCGCCGACTGTCCCATAGCAGGGGCTTGCCGCTTTCCTCGTCGCGCAGGTAGTAGCCGTTGGGTCCGACCAGGTACGGCGACGAGGTCATGTCGCGCAGGAACGGCAGGTCGAGCCTCTCGCGCGGGTGCTCGTGCAGCATCACGTGGATCAGCGCGAACATGCAGGCCGCGTCGGTCTTTGGCTTGATCGGGATCCACTGCGCCGAGGTGGCCGCGGTCACCGACAGGTGCGGCTCGATCTGGATCCGCCTGGCGCCGCGCACCCGCGCATCGGCGTGGCGCGTCACCGCGCAGGGGCCGCCGGTGACCTCGTTGTTGTTGCCGAAGGACAGGTTGAAGCGCGTGTGCGGCATGTCGGCCGACACCGTGAAGGCGCGGTGCCAGAACTCACCGAACAGGTGCTCCGAGTGCACGCACTTCACGCCCTGCCCCGAGCCGAAGCTGTAGTCGATCGGCCCCCAGGCGGCCAGGAACGCCGGGAAGGTGCCCATGTAGTTGGCGGGCGTGCCGCCGTGGCCGAGCGTGACCGCCAGCCGCGGAAATCCCTGCTCGTCGATCAGGCCGCGGCGGCGGACGTCGTTCAGTTTCGCGGCGACGAGGTCGAGCGCCTCGTCCCAGGAGATCGGCACCCAGCCCGGATCCTCGTCGATGCCCTTCTTCGGGTTGGTGCGCCTCATCGGCGTCAGGATCCGCGCTGGGTGGTAGGTCTTCTGGATCAGCCCGTATGCCTTGACGCAGGGGCGGCCGTCGGACGGATGCAGGCCCACGCCGTCGAGGTTCGGCCCGATCCCGGTGGCCACGCCATCGGTGACCTGCACGGTCAGCAGGTCCGGCCCAGCCACGCAGTTGTAGCAGTAGGTCGGCACGGTGCGGGTGGCAGCGCGCCTGCGTTCGCTCGTCGTCGCATCCATGGTTGCCTCCTTGGCCCGGCCTCGTTGCGCCGGGCCGCCCTGGAGCCGCTGCCGGCGTCACAACCGGCGCAGCCCTGCTCGTTCTCAAATCGCGCCCGCCGACACGCCGCCAAGGCCACGCCCAAGCGGCACCAGCGCGGCTTGCGCGTTGGCGCCAGCCGGCGGCAGCGACAGCCGCCACGCCGCGGCCGACTGGCGCGCCCGCACGGCCCCGCCCGGCCACGCGGCCCGACGGTCAAGACGCCCGCGCGAAACCATCGCGGATGCGTATCGGCAAGCGCCGCAAGCGCCGTTCACGGCGCTGACGCTCACTGGTCGTAGCGCGGCGGATCGGGATCCACCGCCCAGTCCTTTTCCGGCTGCGGCACCTTGGACAGCCACGCCTTCACCAGTTCGACGTGCTCGAGTTCCTCGTCGCGCATCTCGATCGCCGCCTTGCGGATCGGCTCGGCCTGCGCGCTCATCGCCAGTTCGGAGAAGAACCGGGCCGCGCGCTGCTCGGCGGCCAGCGCCAGTTGCAGCGCATGCCATGGCCGCATCAGGTAGTGCACCTCGTCGATCGGCACCTGCTCGGCCGTCTCGAAGCCCTCGAAGGCCGGCGGTGCCACATAGGGAGGCGGCTGCTTCCAGCCCATCTCTTCCATGATCTGCGCCGCATGCTTGCCCTCGATCACCGCCATCTTGCGAAACAGCTCGGCGACCTCGCGGTTGTTGTGCGTCTCCATCGCATCGGCCAGTTCGGCGTAGCGGCTCTGCGCGTCGAGTTCCAGCGCATAGGCCTGGGCCATGAACTCTTCGAGCGTCTTCGGCGGCTGCGGATTCATACGCGGAACTCCATTTCGAGGTCGGCCACGCTCTGGCGGGCGGTGCCGTCGTTCAGCGGATAGGCGGGTCGGGTGCCGGCATACAGCACGCCGATGTTCAGGCCGTCGTCGGTCATCACCAGCCGCGCGGCGCGCGCCGGATCGTCGGTCGCGGCCACGGGGGCCGGCCGCACGGTCGACTTCCACTCCTTCTGTTCCGGACGGAAGGTCACGCAGGGGCTGAGGATCTCGACGAAGGAGAAGCCGGGATGCCTGATCGCCTGCGCGATGATCGCCGCGGTGCCGTTCGGGTCGCCGGCGAAGGCGCGGGCGACGAAGTTGGCCCCCGCGGCCAGCGCCACCACCAGCGGGTGGAAGACGCGGATCTTGGTACCGCCCGGCGCGAGCTTGCTGTCCCAGTCCGGCTCGGTGGTCGGCGACGGCTGGCCCTTGGTCATGCCGTAGACGTGGTTGTCCATCACCACGTAGGTGAGGTCGACGTTGCGGCGGCAGGCGTGCAGGAAGTGATTGCCGCCGATCGAGTAGCCGTCGCCGTCGCCGCCGGTGACCAGCACCGTGAGATCCGGCCGCGCCAGCTTCAGCCCGGTGGCGGCGGCGAGCGCCCGCCCGTGCACGCCGTGGAAGCCATAGCAGCTGGTGTAGGCCGGGATGCGCGAGGAGCAGCCGATGCCGGAGACCACGCCCACCTCGTGCGGCGGCCTGCCGATCATCGCCAGCGCCTTGGTGATCGCGCTGAGCACCGAGTAATCGCCGCAGCCGG
The DNA here is from genome assembly GCA_937936215.1 of uncultured Burkholderiaceae bacterium. Classification (GTDB taxonomy): domain Bacteria; phylum Pseudomonadota; class Gammaproteobacteria; order Burkholderiales; family Burkholderiaceae_F; genus JADJWR01. Next base: position 17,649 of record CALGWX010000088.1, read on the forward strand.
GACACCACACCGGCTTGACCGCGGACTTGTAGCTCGCTGGGGTGTATGCCGCCGCGGCGGCCGTTGCAACGTCGTTCATGCCGCCTTCCTCCATGCGCTGATCGCCTGGTGCAGTTCACCGGGCCGCAGCGGCAGGGGGCCGGGGCGGTGGTAACTGGCCGGCTTGACCGGCAGGTCGTAGTTGCCGCGCAGGTAACGCCAGAACTGCGCGCCGTGGTTCTGCTCGATCACCATCAGGTGCCGGACGCCGTCGAGCGCGCGCGCGAGCCGCTCCGGCTGCACCGGCGCCAGCAGCCGCATCGCGATCAGCCGCAGCCGGTGGCCGTCGGCGCGGGCGCGCGCCACCGCCTCGCGCACCGCCGCCGACGTGGAGCCGAAGGTGATCACCGCCGCGTCGCCGTCGCCTTCGATGTCGGCCCAGGCGTCGCCGTAGTCGTAAAGGGCGAGCTTGCGTTCGCGCTTGTCCAGCTGCAGGCGGTGGTCCTTCGAGTTGCTGCTCGGCACCGCCGCCTCGGTGTGCTCCAGCCCGTCCGCGGTGTAGGTCACGCCGGGCGTGCCGGGGATCGCCATCGGCGACACGCCAGAGTCGGTGTTGCGGTAGCGCTTGTAGTCGGGGCTGTTGGCCTCGGCCGTCAGGCGCCTGGCGCGCAGCCCGCTGTCCGGCGGCGGATCGATCACCGCCCGCGACTGCCCGAGGAACTGGTCCGACAGCACGATCGCCGCCGTCTGCAACGCCTCGGCAAGGTACACGGCCCACTGCGTTGTCGTCGCGCAGTCAGCGATCGAGGTCGGCGCCAGCACCAGCCGCGGCGCGTCGCCGTGCAGGCCGCCGACGGCGAAGGACAGGTCGCTCTGCTCGCTCTTGGCGGGGATGCCGGTCGACGGACCGCCGCGCATCACGTCGACGACCACCACCGGCGTCTCCGAGGCCACCGCCAGGCCGATGCCCTCGGCCATCAATGACAGGCCCGGCCCAGCCGTGGCGGTGAGCGAAGGCACGCCGCCGAACGAGCCGCCGATGATCATGTTGATCGACGCCAGCTCGTCCTCGGCCTGCAACAGCGTGCCGCCCACCCTGGCCAGCGCCGGCGCCAGCCACTCCAGCATCTCCGTCGCTGGCGTGATCGGATAGGCGGCGACGAAGCGCACGCCGCCGCGGATCGCGCCCAGGCCCGCCGCCTCGTTACCGGTGATCGACCAGCGCGGCCGCGGCGAATCGATCCGCGGCACCTGCGGCACCACGATCGGCGGCGAGATCTCGCGCTCGGCGGCGTAGCCGGCCGCCAGCGCCGCGAGGTTGGCGGCCAGGGCTGCCTCGCCGCGCTTCCAGTCCTCGCGCACGGCCGCTTCGAGCGCCTCGCGCGGCAGGCCGGCCAGCGCGCCGGCGAAGCCGAGCGCCACCATGTTGACCCAGCTGCCGGCGATCGCCTTGGCCATCTTCTTCATCGGCAGCGGGACGTAGCGGGCGCCGGTGGCGACGAACACCTCCGGCGGCTCCCCCTCGTCGGGGTCGCCGACCAGCACGCTCGCCGCCGACAGCGGCACCTCGTCGGCGAAGCGGTGCGTGTTGCTCCAGTCGATGGCCAGCAGCAGGTCGAAGCTGTCGCCGAGCGTTTCCGCCGGCCGGTCGGAAAGCCGCACCAGCGCTGCCGCCTCGCCGCCGCGGATCTGCGGCCCGCTGGTGCGCACCATCAGGCCATAGGCGCCGGCCTTGGCCGCCGCCGTCAGCAGCAGCGTGCCGGCGGTCATCACGCCGCTGCCGCCGCTGCCGGCCAGCGCGACCGCAACACCGGTGCCACCGGCCCGCGCAGTGGTTTGTGCATGAGTCACTTGAGGTCCTCCCATGGGTGACCGATAC
>CALGWX010000089.1 GCA_937936215.1 uncultured Burkholderiaceae bacterium
CTTTCCGTGCTCGCGATCGGTGGGCTGATCCTCGGTTCGCTGTGGGTGCTGCGGCCGTTCCTCGGCGCGGTGATCTGGGCGACGATGGTGGTGGTCGCCAGTTGGCCGATGCTGCTCTGGCTGCAGGCACGCTTGTGGGGCCGGCGGTGGCTGGCCACGACCGTGATGACCTCGGCGCTGCTGCTGACCTTCGTCGTGCCGCTGGCGCTGGCCATCGGCACCATTGTCCTGGAGGCCGACCGGCTGATCGCGTGGGGCAAGGGCCTGGCCGAGCTGCGCATGGCGCCGCCGCCCGAGTTCCTGAACAAGGTGCCGATCGTGGGCGCCCGGCTTGCGGCAATATGGGAGCAGGCCCTCGCCTCCGGCGCCGAGGGGCTGATCGCACGGCTGGCGCCGTATGCGAACGACATCGTTCGCTGGTTCGTATCGGAGGTCGGCGGCGCCGGCTTCCTGGTCGTTCAGTTCCTGCTGACCGTGGTGCTGGCGGGGCTGATGTACGCCAAGGGCGAGAGCGCGGCGCTGACGGTGCGACGCTTCGGCCGCCGCCTGGCCGGCGACCGTGGTGAGAACTCGGTGATCCTTGCCGGGCAGGCGATCCGCGCCGTCGCGCTGGGGGTCGGCGTCACCGCGATCGTGCAGTCGGTGGCAGGCGGCGTCGGTCTGGCCATGGCGGGGGTGCCGCTGGCGGGCCTACTGACAGCCGTCATGTTCATGCTGTGCATCGCCCAGCTCGGCCCGACGCTGGTGTTGATCCCGGCGGTGATCTGGGTCTTCTGGAGCGGCGACACCGGGTGGGGCATCTTCTTGGCGGTCTGGACGGCGATCGTCGGCACGATGGACAACTTCCTACGGCCGCTCCTGATTCGGCGCGGCGCCGACCTGCCGTTACTGGTGATCCTGGCCGGCGTCATCGGCGGCTTGCTCGCTTTCGGGCTGGTCGGCATCTTTGTCGGGCCGGTGCTGCTCGCGGTGGCTTACAAGCTGCTCGGCGAATGGCTCGCGGAGGCGGATCCGCCGCAGGCCGGACCGCCGGCGGCGACGCGGTAAGCGGCAAGCGCGGCGTCTGTCGAACGTCGGCCGGCGGTGCGCGGCCGTTGTGCTCTGTTGGTGAAGGCCGCCGTGAGCCGGCGCGCGCGTCGCTGAAAAAGCTAGCCGGCCGCATGCTGCGCGGCAGCACCGATTCACGGCGTGCCTAGGAAAAAGTAGGCATTCCACGTGCCGTTGGTCGAATACGCGTAGCCGAGGTAGGCGGGTCCGAACGGTGTTTCGCCGCCGAGATAAACGGCCATCGAGTTCAGCCAACCGCTGCGCCGCGTTTCGGAAAACGCCAGACCGCGCCGCGCTGCCTCCAGCGCCAAGCCGACTCGCAAATCGCCGCGCAGTCCGACCGGAAAGGTACCCAGGATCCGCTCGGCGCGCATCTGCGCATAGACGACATCGTCGCCGAGCAACTGGTCCTTGGCGAAGGCCGACATGTTGAGGAAGCCGCCAAGCGATTTCGCGTCGTACGTCGGCAGCCGGCCCTTCGGCGAAGCGGTGTAGGCGAGCTCGCCGCCGAGCACGTAGCGGCCGACCGTGTGCACCCCGCGGGCGGCCATATCGAGGCGGGAAAACGACGCGTTCTGCGGCGCGAAGTAGCGCAGTTGCGCCGCCCAGCCGGCGCTCGGAAAGTACAGGCGATTGAACTGGTCCACATCGACGTCCAGCAACAAACCGCGGGTACTGCTGGTACCGGTTGGGAAAAATGGCAGACCGGTGTCGAGCGAAAAATCGGTCCGCTTCTGCAGCCACCCCAGTCGCGCCTGCCCCAGCCGTCCGGCGTGGGTGCCAAAGGAAAACTCCGCATGCCGCGAGCTGGCGCGGTACTCGGCCAGCTTGGTATCGTCTTGATACAGGGGGCTCAAGCGGTTCTGCACAGACAGCGTCGGTCGCACGAAGAAGCGCTGCGCCGGGTCGAGCGGCTGATAGAGCTCGGCGCCAAGGCCGGTCGTGCTGCCGATCTGTGCGCCAAGCAGAAATTCGGCCCCGAGCGAATTGAGCCACGACTTGTGATAGGCGGCGCGCAGATCGAACGTCCCCCCCTCCCGTGCCGCCAGAAGGCTGAAGCCGAACCGAAGGTAGTCGGGCCCCCAGGCCTTCTCCAACGGCGTCACGCGCAGGACATTGCGCTCGCGCACCGATAGCAAGGTGTAGTCGACCTGCTGGTACCAGCCGTCGCCGAAGGCGCGCAGCAGATCGCGCTCCAGCTGCTCGCTGTCGAGCGGCTCGCCTGGCTGCTGCCGCAGGTGCCTACGCACCGCCTCGGGATTGACGTGATTCAGCTCGGCGATCTCGATCGCATCGACGCGCGGTCTCGGCCGCTCGCGCGCCGCGATGCGCGCCCACCACTGCGCGTACTGCGTCGGCGGCACTGACAGTGCCTGCAGGCGCGCCGCCAACGCCTCGGCCGCGGTGCGGCCGCGATCGGCGGTCTCGGCGTGGCGCTCGAAGTCGGCGGCGCTGATGCCTTGCAGATCGGGCGTGATCAGGATGTCAGCCGCCGTCAGCGTGGCGAGCGACCGCGACACGTTCTGCTCCGTGAGGATGTTGACCATCTGCGCCGTCACGGTCAGCAGCGAGCCGATGTCCTCGGTGCGCAGTAGCGGTGAACCGACGTTGACCGCGATGACGACGTCGGCGCCGCAGCGCTCGCGCACCTCCTGGATTGGCACGTTGTCCACCAGGCCACCGTCGACCAGCTTGCGACCCTGGTAGGCGAGCGGCGCCAGCAGTCCCGGCACCGACATGCTGGCGCGCATCGCGCTGGTCAAGCTGCCCTCGCGGAAGACAACCCGTTCACCGGTACCGATGTCGGTGGCGATGATCGACAGCGGCAGTGTCAGCTGCTGCATCTCGCGTTCGCCGAGGTTGGCGTGCACCAGTGAATTGAGAAACAGCTTGATCTTCTCGCCGAGTACCACACCCGGCGGCGCGCGCAGGCCGTCTTTGCCGATTCCGACTTCCGAGCCGGGCAGGAAGCGCTGCGACAGGCGCTTGTTGCGGTAGCTCAGTTCCGAAAACTCGGGGTTGTCCTGGAACATGTCGGCCCAGTCGGCGCGCGCCATTTCCTGCCGCATCTGCGCCGGTGAGATACCCGCCGCCCATGCACCGGCCACGAGCGCCCCCATGCTGGTGCCGGCCACGCAGTCGACCGGCACCCGCAGCCGTTCCAGGACTTCGAGCACGCCGATGTGGGCCGCGCCGCGGGCGCCGCCGCCGCCGAGCACCAGGCCGACGCGCGGGCGGTCGCTGGCGGCGCCGCCGCCGGCGAGCAGCAAAAGCAACAGGAAGATCAGCAGCCGCGAGGGCAGTGGGCGCAGGGTCATGGCGGGCGGGGAGCGGTAGGTGGGGGGGTAAATCGATGGCCGGCGCAAGGTGGCCGGATTGGATTCGGATTGAGCGCGGCCCGTCCGCGGCGAGCGCTGCAGTCGACCGCATCAGCGCAGGCTGAAGTCCACGCGCGCCGCGCTGCCCTTGTCCTGGATGCCCTCGGCGGTCAGACGCGGCGCCGTTAGGAACACGCGCTCGGGCGCGACCTTGCCTTCCTCGACCAGCCAGGCCTTTGCCTGCTGCGCGCGGTCGTTGGCCAACTGGCGCAGGTCGTCGTCACTGGCGCTGGCGTGCGTCAGCAGCAGCGTTTCCATCTCGGCGGCCGGCAGGTCCTTCAGCAGGCCAATCAAGTTGCGAGGCTTGGGAAAGTCGGCGGCGCGATAGGCGGCGGCCAGGTACTTCGGATAGTCCTCGCCAGTGACGACGGTTTCCGAGCTGTCGATGGCCTTGCCGAGCGCCTTGGCCTTTTGCGCCCTGACCTGGCGCTCGACGGCGGCGCGCCGCAGGCCCTCGCGGTCGACGGCCGGATCGACGCGGCCGGCGATGTCGAGCTTCAGCGCCGGCCGCTCGGCAAGCGCCTTGGCGATGCGGCCGAGCTTCGCCTTGCCCTCCTGCGTGATCGCCGCCGAGCCGGGGGCGAACTCGAGATAGGCGAGTTCCTCGCCGCCGCCGACCAGCGCTCCGATCAACGCGAACGGCGCCGTGACCGCCTTGACGATCAGGTTGACGATCACTTGCAGGATGATGCCGCCGAGGCTGAACTGCGGGTCGTCGAGCGAGCCGGAGATCGGCAGGTTGACGTCGATGACGCCGTTGCGGTCCTTCAGCAGCGCCACCGCCAGCAGCACCGGCAGTTTGGTCGCGTCGGGGCTGTCGACCTTCTCGCCAAAGGTGAGCTGATCGAGCACGAGGCGGTTTTCCGCATTCAGCTTGCGGCCCTCGATGCGGTAGGCCACCTCCATCGACAGCTTGCCCTTTTCGATCCCGTAGCCGGCGTACTTGGCGGCGTACGGCGTCAGGGGCGGCAGATCGATGTCGCGGGCATTGGCGCGCAGGTCGAGGAAGAGCTCGGCGGCCAGCGGATTAATGCGGCCGGAGATCTCCACCGGTGCGCTGCCGTCCAGGCGGGCGCGCAGCTCGACGTCGCCGGCGGTGCCGGCGTCGAGGCGACCCACCGAGCCCGCCACGCCGGTCAGGTTGGCGGTGTAATTGGGCTTGATGAAGAAGTCGCTGAAGTTGACATTGCCGCCGACCAGCGTGATGCGGCCGATGCGGATGTCCGGCAAGGCGGCCCGGCTGCCTGCACCCGCGGCCGCGGCATCGTTGGGCGCGGCCGCGCGCGTGCCATCGGCGCGGGCCTGGCCGTCGTCTGCCGCTGGCGTCGGCGCCAGCAGGTTCTGCACGTTCAGCGTGCCGTCGGCATTTAGGATCAGGCGCGAGTAAAAGTCCGCTAGCGTCACCTCACCCACTGCAGCCTGCAGCGGCTGCAGCGCCACCCGTACGCCGCCAAGGCGCAGCGACTTCCACTGCAGCAGGCTGCCCTGCCGGGGCTTGTCGACGCTGGCGAAGTCGACGATCTCGACCTCGCCGTCGAAGCCGCCCTTCGGCTGCGGCCCGGCGAGGTCGAAGTCGAGCCGGCCGACGGCGCGCAGCGCCCCGCCGGTGACCGACAGGTTCACCTGCTCGTCGATGAAGGCTTGCAGCGGCGCCAGGGCGAGGTCGCGGGCGTCAACCCGCACGTTGCCCGCCACTGGATTCGTCGAGACGTCACCGGCGATGCCGACGCGTCCCCGGCCGTCGACCGTCGCGCGCACGTCGATGCGGCCGCGGCTGTCGCGCGCGTTGGAGAAGTTGCGGTAGGTGCCATCGATCGGCGCCAGCACCGTCTTGAAGGGCGTCGGCAGCGCCAGGTCCGCGTAACTCACGCGCAGCCGCGCTAGTCGCAGCAGGTCGGCCTCGACGACCCAGCCGGCGTCGGCCGCCGGGGCAGCGCGCCCGGTCTGCACCGTGGTCCGGAACAGGCGGTTCACGTTGATCGTGCCGTCGCTGTCGCGGCGCAGGTTGCCGGTGCCATCGCGCACCGAGACCTCGCGCAGCGAGATGCGCTGCCGGCCGACGTCGACGGTGCCGCCGCGGACTTCCGCCAGCGCCAGCGTCCACTGCGGCGCCTTCTCGTTGGCCACGGCGAGCTTCAGCCCCCGGATCGCGGCCTCGATGTCGGCGACCTGCAGCGCGAGCGGCTCGATCGCCGTCAGCTCGACGCGGGCGTCGAGATCGAGGGTGCCGCCGTCGACGCGCAGGTTGAGCACGCTTTCGTAGTAGGGGAACAGGTCGGCGAGCCGGAATGCGCGCACGGCAACGCGGCCGCCGGCGCCCAAAGGTTGCAGGCTGACGTCGCCGTCGTAGCTGAAGGTCGCACCGGTGCTCGTCTCGTAGCTGGCGCGCAGCGCCGCGCGCGACTGTGGCGTGTTGGAAAGGTTGGCCGCCTCGACGGTCAACTTGCGGATGTCGGTCTCGAACGGCCGCTGCTCGGGCTGGCGATCGCTGAACAGGATCCTTCCGTCGCGCAGCGAGACCTTGGCGATGTCGAAGCGCAGCGGCGGCCCGCCCGGGTCGGCCCGCGTGCCGGCGGGCGTTCGCAGGGCATCGAGATTCGTGCTGCCGTCGCGGTTGCGCCGCAGGTGCAGCAGCGGCGCCTCGACGGCGATCGTGCCGATCGCGAGCGCGTTGGCCACGGCGTCGAACTGCGTCAGCTCCACCTGGGCGCGCGGCAGTTCCAATAGCGGCTCGCTGGTGCCGTCGCTCAGCCGCAGCTGGCGCAGTTCGACCGTGCCCGCCAGCGAAAGCGTCCGCGGCGTGTTATCGGCACCGGCGACAAAGCGCAGAGTCAGGCGCGTGTCCAGTTCGCCGCCGCGCAGCTGCACCGGCAGCGGCAGGGGCGAGTAGGCGACATATGTCGGCAGGTCGATGCGGTCGAAGTCCAGCGCCAGCGCCGTCTCCCGCGTGTCCTTGAACGGCTTGGTGTCGCCCTTCAGCCGCAGCGGCGAACCGTTGACGGCCGCCGCCAGCGACGGCTCGACGTCGATGTCGACCGCATACGGCAGGTTCGAGATGAACGGGATACCGAGCGCGATGCCGGTGACCTCGTGCCTGCGGCCGAGCGGCCGGTCGTCGAAGTCGATGCGCCCGTCCTGCACCTCGATGTTGTTCAGCGAGAAGCGCGGCGGCGGCCCCGAACTGGGTTGCAACGCCGCCTCGATCAGGTCCTGCACGTTGTAGCGATGCTCGGCGAGCCGGACGAGCCGCAGGTGAGGCTGCCGCAGCCGCACGCGGTCGAGCACCGGCGACAGCCGATACAGGGAAGCCATCGAGGCGTCGACGAACAGTTCATCGAAGGTCAGCAACGGCTGCTCGCTGTCGCGCTCGCGCATGACGAAACCCTGCACGGCGCCGCTCAACGTGAAGGGGTTGACGCGAACGCGCTCGACCGTGACCTGCCGCTGCAAGGCCTGCGCCAGTCGCGTTTCGAGTTGCGCCTTGATGACCGCCGGCGCGACGACGAACCCGAGCAGCGCGACGATGGCGAGCAGGGCCGATGCGCCGATGGCCAGATGCGCCAAGCGGCGGCGCATCGTCGGTCGAGAGGGTGGCTTGGCCGGCGTGGACATCGTCGGGCATGCGGCCGTTGGGCAGCGACGATTATCGGGGTTCGGCGGCCGCGTTTCGTGACGCGACTGGCAAGCCTCGACGCCAACACGGGCGGCCGTCGATCCGGGCCGGCACTGGCGCCCTTGCGGTCAACGGGCCGGGGCCGGCATGGCGTGCACCGCGTGGCGCCGCTTGCCGCGGCGGCGTCAGCCGCGGCGCAGCCGCTCGGCTTCTTCCTCGGTCGGCAGCTGCGGCCGGTCGCGCGTCTTGCTGACCAGGCACAGCAAGCCGAGCGCGCAGCCAGCATCGGCGCGGAATTGGTGCCAGGTCAGCGGGTCGACCGTCACCAGGTCGTGCTCGGCCACGGGCTCCTCGCGCGCTCCCAGGTGCACCGTGCCGCGGCCGCGCAGGATCAGCACCGCATGCGTGTGCTCGTGCCGCTCCAAGGTGGAGTAGCCGCCCGGGGCGATCTCGAAATAGCGCAGTTCGCAGTCCTGGTCGGGCTGTGCGAACAGCACCTGCCGGGTAATGTCGCGAAACGGGGCCAAGCCTTCGTCCTTGTAGCGCAGGCGCTCGACGCCGTCCCAGCCGAAGTCGCCGGCGGCGCTGGGCGCGAAGCGGCGCACGCCGCTCATGCCGGCGTCGGCTCGGCAACGGCCGCGACGAAGGCGCGGCTGCGTTCGGCCAGGCGGTCGCGCGCGATCAGCAGCGAGCCGCCGATCAGCAGCATGCAGTCGGCGCCATAGTCGCGCTTCAGTTCCGGCACGCGCTCGACCGACATGCCGCCCGCGGGCACCGGCAGCGCAGGCCGCAGGCCATGCCAGGGCGCGCGGTTGTGGCGAGCGATGTCCTGGCAGGTCTTGGCGTCGTAGCTGAAGCGGCCGCCGTGGTTGGGAAAGATCACTGCGTCGGCGCCGAACAGCCGGAACAGCTTGCCGAGTAGTGCCGGCGGATCGATGCGGCAGGCGCCGCCGAGCGCCGGGTGGGCGATGAAGGCGACGTCGTGGTGCTCGCGCTTCAGCGCGCTGAGGGTGGCGACGCCGCAGACCATCGGTGCGATGAGGAAGGCGGCCACACCGAGGCCCCGCGCCAGTTCGATCTGCCGCTGCATCTGGGCCTGGGTGCCGAACAGGCTCGGCGCGTACAGCGTGCGCCGGCCGAAGGCGGCGTTGGCGTCGAGCACCGTTCGCTGGCAGGCCGCCACCCGCGCGGCAAACGGGTTGCTCCCTTGGTTGGCCCAGCCGTGGTCGTCCTTGATGATGTCGATGCCGGCCTGCGCGAAGGCGCGGCACAGCGCCGCCATCTGCGCGGCCGTGGCGCCGATCGGCTTCAGCGCGGTGCACGTCAGCGGCCGGCTATGGGCGCCGGTGAGGCGGCGCAGGCCGTCGATGCCCTGGTTGGGCCCGCCGAAGGCCCGCGCCAGATCGGGCGGCACCTCGACGTCGACGAGTTCCACCTCCGGTTGCAGCGAGCAGTTGCCGAACAGCATGTTCATCAGCTGTCCAGCGTCTTCGCAGACGGTCTCGCAGGCGATGGACAGGCGGGCGAGGCTCCTGCCGTCGGGCTGCAGCTCGACCGTCTCGACCCGCGCCAGTACCTCGTCGAGCACGCGGCCATCGCCCACTGCCTCGGGCGGCATTTCGATGCTCTGCTCGATGGCCAGCAGCCGCGCCCGGTGCGCGGCCTGTCCGGGTTCGACCCTGAGCCGATAGGTAGCCTGGAGCCGCGGCTTGCTCATGAATGACATTTTACGGAGCGGGGCGGGCAACCCTCTCGCGACGTCAGCCGGGCGGCAGCGCCTCGGTGCGTGTCCGCATCGGCGTCATGGGAGCAGCCGGCATCGCCGCGAGGCTTGCCAGGTGCAAGGCGCGCCAAGGCAGCGGTAGGTACGGCGACGATTTCGGGGTACCGAGTTTGCGCGGTGGGCGCGGTCGGCCCACGCCTCGTTCGCGCGATGGGCGGGGCGATGTGAAACGACCTCCGCCGGGCGCCATGACATCCTGACCCTGTAGTCTCAACGAGGACTTTCGGCGCTGACGAGTACCCGCATACCGCCGACGAGGCGACGGTTCGAGCCCGAGTCGTTCGATTCTCCATGATCCCCGCCGAAGCGGGCTTTTTTTTGAAAGGCAGGCAAGTGCTATGAACTGGGAACAGATCGCCGCGACCATCACCACCCAACTGACGACGTTCGGCCTGAAGGTGGCCGGGGCAATCGCGGTCTGGATCATCGGCCGCTACCTGATCGGCATGGCCGTTCGAATGGTGTCGGCTGCGCTGACGCGGCAGCAGGTCGATCCGACGATCCTGCGTTACCTGGGCAACATCGTTACCGTCACGCTCAACGTCATCCTGGTCATCGCGATCCTTGGCTATTTCGGGGTCGAGACGACGTCGTTGGCCGCGTTGATCGCGGCCGCGGGCATTGCCATCGGCGCGGCCTGGGCCGGGCTACTCGCCAACTTCGCTGCGGGAGCCTTCCTGATCATCCTGCGACCGTTCGTTGTGGGCGACTACGTCAAGGCTGGCGGCGTCGAGGGTACGGTTAAGGAGATCGGCCTGTTTGCCACCACGATCCTGACGCCGGACAACGTCAGTACCTTCGTCGGTAACAACAAGATTTTCGGCGACACGATCTTCAATTTCTCGGCCAGCCCGTATCGTCGTGTCGACCGGCTGGCGCAACTGGCGCATTCGGTCAACCCCGCCGACGCGATCGCCCGCCTGAAAACGGCATTGGCAGCAATTCCCAACGTGGAGCAGTCGCCGGCACCGGACGTCGAGATCGTCGACTTCAACGAGCGCGGCCCGGTGCTGGCCGTACGGCCTTACACTCACACCAACCACTACTGGCAGGTGTACTTCGATACCAACCGTGCGATCACCGAAACGTTCGGGGCCGCCGGCTATCCGGTGCCCGAAGCGCACATGAACATCCGCCACCGCGCCGCGTGATCCGCGCGGCACTTTTCGGGAAGCATCGGATGAAGTCGTTTCTTGTCGCGGCCGCACTGGCCGCAATCTTGCTCGGTTCGCCGCTGCAGGCGCAGCCGGCCGACACGCTGAAGAAGATCGCCGCGGCGCGCAGCATCACACTGGGCTACCGTGCCGACGCCATCCCGTTTTCATTTCTCGACGCGAACGGTCAACCGGTCGGCTACTCGATCGACCTTTGCAAGGCCGTCGTGGCGTCGATCGAGCGGGCGCTGCAGGTCGGGCCGCTGGGGGTGCGTTGGGTCGCGGTGACTTCGGAGAACCGTTTCGGTCTGGTCGTTGGCGGCAACGTCGATCTGGAGTGCGGCATCACGACCGTGACGCTGGGGCGGCAAGACCAAGTGGACTTCTCCAACCTGATCTTCGTCGAAGGTGGCAGCTGGCTTGCGCGTGCCGACGGCGGGCCAATACGGCTGGCCGATCTCGCCGGCAAGACGGTCGGCGTCCTGCCGGCTACCACGACGGAGGCGCGCCTGCGCGAGGTGCTGCGGGCGCGCAACATCGACGCGAAACTGGTTAGGGTCAAGGATGAACGCGACGGCGCCGCCGCGGTCATTGAGGGTCGTGTGGACGCTTTCGCGGGCGACCGGTTGGTCCTCTTGGGTGTCGGGCTCAGTGCCGGTGGAGGGCACGTCCTTGCGCTAGCGCAGGAGGATTTTTCGATCGAACCCTATGCGCTGATGTTGCGGCCCGACCCGGCATTCCGCCTGGCGGTCAATCGCGGCCTCGCGCAACTTTATTCGGGATCCGGCATCGTCGAGATCTACGAGCGGTGGTTCGGGCGTCTGGGCAGGCCAGGGCCAGTGCTGATGTCGGTTTATCTGCTCAACGCAATTATGGAGTGAGGTCATGATGACGTTACTGAATCGCGTGCGCGGGGCGCTCATCGTGGTTCTGGCGCTGCTGCTGGTGGCCTGCCAGAGTGCGCCGCCGCCCATTAGTGGTCAGGGAGTCGTTCAGTCGATCCAGGAGACGAAGCGCACGCCGACTGGGGCCAGTGCCGTGGGCGCGGTAGGTGGCGCGCTCGCGGGCGGCGCGTTGGGTAGCTTGTTTGGCGGCGGTACGGGGCAAACGATCGCGACCACCGTTGGCGCAGTCGGCGGCGCCGTGGCCGGGTCTTCGATCGCGGATCAGCAGGCCGCTGAAACTGTGTGGGTGGTCAACATCCTATTCGACGACGGCATTACGCGTTCAGTGACCGTTGCGCAGCGGCCCAACTATCGGCCGGGCCAGCGCGTGATCGTGGCCAATGGGGCGGTCGTGCCGAAGTAAGCCAGTGCCTGTGCCGCGCTGCGTCCTGGTGGCGCGACGGGGCCGCCGCCGCGCAGCACCGACGAGGCGAGCCTGTCCTCGACGCGCTTGGCTTGTGCTTGGTTGCGGCCGTGATGGCGAGGCGATTCTTTCCTTTGGCGTGGAGCAGGACGGCGAGTCGTGGCTTGCGCGGGTATCAGGCCGGAGACGACGAGATCCTAGGCGACGGAAGGTCATCTGGGGCTCGAAAGGCTCGACCGCGCGGTGGCGCGGCCGACGACCAGGCACGCCGCCCGGGATGCTGGCGAAAGGCGACGCCATGCGTTGGGCCAGCGGTTCGCCCTTGGTTGCGCGCCGGGCATTATCGCGGCGCGGGCACTGACGCCTGACGCCGTCGCCGCGAATTGCGGCTCTTCGCTGCTCGGCGCGAGGGCAAGCCCGTGACATCAGCACGCTCATCGACCGAGCCACGCAAATAGTGCCGTGAGCGCCAGCGCGTTGGCCGTGTCCGGGAACAGCGACGCCGCCAAGGTGATGGCGAGCATCGCCCGCGGCGCGTCTCCGAAACGGGCATTCAAGCGGCGCATGACCGCGAGCCCCACCGGCATCGCGCCGAGGCCAAAGCCGATGAAGCCGCCGGCTGCGGTGGCCGCGTCGCGGTCGCGCCCCATGAGCAGGAATACGATGCCGATGGCGATGACGACGATGCCGACCACCTGCGCCACCGCCACGGTCAGCAGCATCGGCAGGTGCTGCAGTAGGGCGATCCAGTCCAGCGTCAGCAGCGCGATGGCGAGAAACAGCCGCAGCGCGACGGTGCCGATCAGGTCGGTCACCTCGGTGTCCAGTGGCCGTCGTAGTGCGTCGGCAATGTTGGTAATGACCACACCCGTCAGCAGTGCGGTCAGGAATCCCGGCAGCGATAAGTCGAAGTGGCGTGCCGCGGCCTGGCCCAGCCACGGGCTCAGCGCCAGGCACAGCAGCAGCCACAGTAGGCAGGGCAGCCAACGGTCGGAGGAAAACGCCGGTTCGCGCGCGATGCCCTCCGGCTCGGATGACGTTTCGCTGACCGGACCGGTGCCCTGAGCTCGACCGTGTCGCATGAGACGGGTGGCTACTGGCCCCGCCACGAGCCCGCCGAGAACCAGGCCCAGTGTGGCGCTGCCGATGCCGATTTCGAAAGCGCCGGCCAATGACCGGCCGGGCTCGATACCTGCCCAGGCGGTCGCGGTGCCATGGCCGCCGAGGAAAGCCATGCTGCCCATGAACAGGCCGAGCGTGGCAGGCTGGCCAAAGGACTTCGCCAGCAACATGCCGATGGCGTTCTGCACTGCGATCGCGGCCACGACCGCCAGGCACACAGCCAGGGCCGCCATTCCAGCGGTGGCCAGTCGTCCGAGATGAGCGGCAAAGCCGAGCGAGGCAAAGAAAAGCAGCAGCAGGACGCCGCGGACTTCGGGCGCGACAGCGATCTCGAGCCAGCCTGCGCTGCGCGCGATTGCCACCAGCAAGGACAGCAGTAGACCGGCGCTGACGGCGGGCGGGATGTTGCCGCGCTCCAGCCAGGGCAGCCAGCGGTTCAGGCGCTTGCCCAGTTCGATCGTCAGCAGCGCCGCAATCAAAGTCCAGGCGGGATTCAGCTCGAGCGTCACGGGCAGCACAGTGGCGTTGCGGCCGCGGCAGGCGGCGACGGCGCGTTGGCGCTAGATTAGCTGCATTGCTGCGCCCGCGGCCCGGCCGCCCCGATAACCGCGGACCGAACCTCGATCGCCATGCCTGCCGCGCTCTCCGCTGCTGCCGACGACGCCTTGGTGCGCCTGTTGGCCGCCTTCGAGTCGCCGCCGAACGCCGTCGCGGCGCTGACGGATTTTTTCGACTGGATCCGCCCGCGGCGCGGCGAGCCGCTGGAGGCGGCCGCGGCGCGCTACGACGCGGCGCTCCGAGCGATGGAAACCGATCCCGATTGCGCCGCGCGCGTTCGCCGCGCGGTGCTCGATCTGCTGGCTTCGCGCCGCTTGGTCAGTTACTTCGCCGACAGCGGCATCCTGCCCGCCACCGGGTTCTTCAGCGAGCTGGGCCGCATCGTCACCGAGCGATTGCTGCCACAGCTGCCCGACGAGGCGGATATCCGGTCCGCGATTCGCCAGATTTTCCCGCGGCGGCGCGACTGGATCTGGATGCAAGCGATGCCAGGCGAGCTGGGGCAGCGGTTCTGGCGGATCGTCGCCGGCGACAGCGATGCCGTCGCGCCGCTGCTGCATCCAGTGCTCGACCAGATGCTCGAGGCGCTGCTGGTGGTCGCCTACCGCGTCGGCGGCCTCGGTGTGGAGGAGGAGTTTGGCCGCCTGGGTTCCGAGTTCGCCGCCTACGCGCCGCGGTTCCGCGGGCTCGCGACGGCGGCACAGCGCTTCGTCGACGCCTTCCGCGCCCATCTGCAAGACATGGGTGCCCCGTGCGAGGACGAGGCGCAACTGCTGGTACTGGTCGACCAGTGCGAGGAGGTGATCGAGCGGGCGCGCCGCGCGTCGATGCGACTGGGCACGAGCCTGCACCTGACCCACCTGTTGCGCCGCACCTCGCAGAGCCTGCGCCGCATCGCCACGCTGGCGCGGCTGGCCGGAACGTGGCTGCGCCGCGGCGAAGCGACCGAGGCGCGCGAGGCGGCGCTCGCCCACTGGGCCGAACTGGTGCGCGATACGGTGCGCGCCGAGAGCCAGCGCAACAGCCTGCGCGAACACCTTTCCAAAGGCGCGTCGCTGTTGGCGCTGCGGGTGACCGACAACGCTGCCCGCACCGGGGAGCACTACGTCGCCGAAACGCGTGCGCAGTACTTCGCCATGTGGCGGGCGGCAGCCGGCGCCGGACTGATCATCGGCGCGATGGCACTCGTCAAGATTCTCACCTCGAAAATGGACCTCGCGCCGGCCGGCTACGCCCTGTTTTACAGCCTGAACTACGGGCTGGGCTTCGTGCTGATCTACATGCTGCACCTGACGGTGGCCACCAAGCAGCCGGCGATGACCGCGCAGACTCTGGCTGGCTATCTCGCCGGCGTCTCGCAGGGCGCTGCGGGGCTGCGCTCCGCCGATCTGGACCGCGTGGTCGATCTGATCGTCGCCGTGGCGCGCAGCCAGTTTGCGGCCATTGCGGGCAACGTGGCGGTGGCGCTGCCCACCGCGATTGGGCTGTCGCTGCTGCTGGCACAGGCCAAGGGCGCGCCGATCATCGATATGGGCAAGGCCGCGCATCTGCTCGACGACCTCGATCCCCTGGGATGGGCCGTGCCGCACGCGGCCGTGGCCGGTATTTTTTTGTATTTGTCGGGGCTGATCTCCGGCTACTTCGACAACCAGGCGAGCTATGCGCGGATCGGCGCGCGTACGGCGCGCTTATCTTGGTTGCGCGCCATCGCGGGCGCGCAGCGCGCCGGGCGCATCGGCAACTATGTCGAGCAGCATCTCGGTGGCCTGATGGGCAACTTCCTGTTCGGCTGTATGCTCGGCAGCGCGGGGACGATCGGCCAGTTTCTCGGCCTGCCGCTCGACATCCGCCACATCGCCTTTGCCGCCGCCAACTTAGGCTACGCGTGGGTGGCCTTTGATTTCGCGTTGCCCGCCACGACCTTGCTGTGGGCCGCGCTCGGGGTGCTGCTGATCGGCTTCACCAACCTGGCCGTGAGCTTCGCG
The DNA here is from genome assembly GCA_937936215.1 of uncultured Burkholderiaceae bacterium. GTDB lineage: Bacteria > Pseudomonadota > Gammaproteobacteria > Burkholderiales > Burkholderiaceae_F > JADJWR01. Next base: position 14,949 of record CALGWX010000089.1, read on the forward strand.
CTGGCGCTATGGACGGCGCTGAAGGCACGCGGCGTCGTCTTCACGCAGAAGCGTGAGCTGCTGCGGCGGCTGTGGGCGCGCTTGCGCGGCGCACCGTTGAGTTTCTTCGCGGCGCCGCAGGGCACGTAGCTGAGGGGTTGCCGCGACGCTGTTGCCGCGAGGCGGCTTACAAGGTCCCTATGCGAGAATCCCGACGCGCGACGAAGCAAGACGCCTGAAGGCGGCGCGGTCTGCGACGAAGTGGCGGTGCCGCGACGTTCTTCGGCGCCTGCGTGCCTGGCGGCAGCAACCCATCGCCGCCGTAGGCGGTAGCAATCGGGCCGCAAGTCCACGGATGGGGGCGGCGCGGAATCGGCGTGCCGCTTCGGCGCCGCCGCGCCTCGTTCGATGCCCGCAACGCCAGAGACTCTCACCGCGCCTGCCGCGAGCCATCGCACTGTGACCACCGACGCCCTGATCACCGTCGAGCGCGTGACCTTCGGCTACGACGCCAGCCGCGCGATCCTGAAGGACGTGTCGATGACGTTCCGCCGCGGCAAGATCACCGCGATCATGGGCGGCTCCGGTTGCGGCAAGACGACGCTGCTGCGGCTGATCGGCGGCGTGCACGCGCCGAACCAGGGCCGCATCGTCTTCGACGGCGAGACCATCGACACCCGCAACCGCGAGCAGATCTACCGGCTGCGGCGGCGGCTCGGCATGCTGTTCCAGTTCGGCGCCCTGTTCACCGACCTCACGGTGTTCGAGAACGTGGCCTTCCCGCTGCGCGAGCACACCCGGCTGCCGGAGTCGATGATCCGCGACATCGTGCTGATGAAGCTGAACGCCGTCGGTCTTCGCGGCGCGGCGCAGCTGCGCATCGCCGAGGTCTCCGGCGGCATGGCTCGCCGCATCGCGCTGGCGCGCGCGATCGCGCTCGACCCGGAACTCATCATGTACGACGAGCCGTTCGCCGGGCTGGACCCGATCAGCATGGGCGTGGCGGCGAACCTGATCCGGCGGCTGAACGACGCCACCGGCGCCACCTCGCTGATCGTCTCGCACGACGTGAAGGAGTGCTTCCTGATCAGCGACTACGCCTACCTGATCTCCGCTGGCCGCATCGTCGGCCACGGCACACCGGCGGAACTGAAGGCCTCCGACGACCCGGAGGTGCGCCAGTTCATCCGCGGCGAGCCCGACGGCCCAGTGCCCTTTCACTACCCGGCACCGCCGGTGGCCGAGGGCTTCGGCCTGCCCGCATGAGTCGTCACGGCGTCGAACCCCGCGGATGGCGGGCGGGTGAGGGCGGGAGGGCGGCCTGATGCTCGCCGATGTCCTGCCGCGGCTCGGCCGCTGGGCGATGGGCTACCTGTACCGGCTCGGCCACGGCGCGTTCTTCTTCGTCGAGCTGCTGAAGAATACGCCGGCGGCGCTGCGCCGCTTTTATCTGGTGGTGGCGCAGATCCACGCCATCGGCAATTACTCGGTGCTGATCATCGCCGCCTCCGGGCTGGCCGTGGGTTTCGTGCTCGGCCTGCAGGGCTACTACACGTTGAGCCGCTACGGGGCGGCGGAAAGCCTCGGCCTGCTGGTGGCGCTGTCGCTGGTGCGGGAGCTGGGGCCGGTGGTCACGGCGCTGCTGTTCGCCGGCCGCGCCGGCACCTCGCTGACCGCCGAGATCGGCCTGATGAAGGCTGGCGAGCAGTTGGCGGCGATGGAGATGATGGCCATCGATCCCAAGCAGCGGGTGCTGGCGCCGCGGCTGCTCGGCGGCATCATCGCCATGCCGCTGCTGGCGGCGATGTTCTCGGCGGTCGGCATCTTCGGCGGCTACGTGGTCGGCGTGCTGCTGATCGGCGTTGACCCCGGCCAGTTCTGGTCGCAGATGCAGTCGGGCGTCGACGTCTGGGACGACGTCGGCAACGGCATGATCAAGAGCTTCGTCTTCGGCGTGACCTGCACCTTCGTCGCGCTGTATGAGGGCTTCGAGGCCGAGGCCACGCCGGAGGGCGTGGCGCACGCCACCACGCGCACGGTGGTGATCTCCTCGCTGGCCGTGCTGCTGCTCGACTTCGTGCTGACCGCGGTGATGTTCTCCACGCCGCGCTGAAGAAAGAGGCATCGCCATGACTCGCAGGAACATCGAAACGCTGGTCGGCCTGTTCGTGCTGGCCGGCTTCGTTGCCATCGGCTATCTGGCGCTGAAGGCCGCCAATCTGGCGGCGATGACGGTCGGCGAGACCTACACCGTCACCGCGCTGTTCGACAATGTCGGCGGGCTGAAGCCGCGCGCGCCCGTCAAGAGCGCCGGCGTCACGGTGGGGCGGGTCTCGTCGATCACGCTCGACCCGAAGACCTTTCGCGGCGTGGTGACGATGGAACTGGAGAAGCGCTTTGCCTTTCCGAAGGACACCTCGGCGTCGATCCTTACCGCCGGGCTGCTCGGCGACCAGTACATCGGGCTGAACCCGGGCGGCGACGACGAGAACCTCGCCGCCGGCGACGTCATCCGCCTGACGCAGTCGGCGGTGGTGCTGGAGAACTTCATCGGCCAGCTGCTGTACAACCGAGCCGCCGAGGGTGGCGGCGATGCCAAGAAGTGAGGCTGAAATGACTTTCATGTGGCGCGGCGGACGCCTCCTGGCGGCACTGGCGCTGGCCGCCGCTGCGGTGGGCTGCGCGACCATTCCGCCCGGGGCGGGCAGCAACCCGGTCGATCCGCTGGAGGTCTACAACCGGCACGTCTTCGACTTCAACGACCGTCTCGACCGCGCCGTCTTCAAGCCGGTGGCCGAGTTCTACGAGGCGGTGGTGCCGTCGCTGGCACGCGAGTGCATCAATAACGTCTTCCGCAACATCGGCGAGCCGATCAATGCGGTCAACAACCTGTTGCAGGGTAAGCCCGCCGACGCGATGAACGATGTGCTGCGTTTGTTTTGGAACAGCACGGTGGGGCTGGCTGGCTGTATCGACGTCTCGGCCAAGGCGGGCGCGCCGCGCAGCAACGAAGACTTTGGCCAGACGCTCGGCGTGTGGGGCCTCGGCCCGGGCCCGTACTTCGTGCTGCCGGTGCTGGGGCCCAGTTCGATCCGCGACACCGGCGGGCGGCTGTTCGACTTCCTCGGCACCGATCCGCTCTGGTACCTCGACAACATCCGCCTGCGCAATTCGCTGGTGACCATGCGACTGCTCGATAACCGAGCCAGCGTGCTGCCGGCCGAGCGGGTGCTGGACGTGGCGGCCATCGACCGCTACCAGTTCGTGCGCGATGCGTACCTGCAGCTGCGGCGCAACCTCGTCTACGACGGCAACCCGCCGCGGCTGCGCGATCCCGAAGAGGATTTCGACGAGAACGGCGCGCCGCCGGCGCGGTCGAAGTGATCCGGCGTGGGGTCAACCGATACGCCGTCCGGTGTGTTGATGTTCGCGGCAGGCGCAGCGCCTGCGCCTCATGAGGAAATGAAACCATGAACGTTCGTGCTCTCGCTGTTTCCCTCGCCCTGGCCACGTCGCTCGGGCTGACCGGGCTTGCCGCCTCGACGCCGCCCGCGCACGCCCAGGGCACGGCCAAGGCCGCGCTCGCCGCGCCCGATGCGTTGGTGCGATCGCTGTCCGAGGACGTGCTCGACGCCATCCGCAAGGACCCCACCCTGCAGTCGGGCGACATCGCGCGGCTGAACGCGCTGGTCGACGAGAAGGTGCTGCCGTACGTCAACTTCGAGAAGATGACGCGGCTGGCGGTCGGCCGCAGCTGGCGCGAGGCCACGCCGGAGCAGCGGCAGGCGCTGACGCGGGAGTTCCGCATGCTGCTCGTTCGCACCTACGCCGGCGCGGTGTCGGCGGCCAAGGACTACCAGGTGCGGCTGCTGCCGTTCCGCGCCGGGCCGAACGACACCGACGTGACCGTGCGCACGCAGGCGGTGCCGTCGCGCGGCGAGCCGATCCAGCTCGACTACCGGCTGGAGAAGACCGACGCCGGCTGGAAGATCTACGATGTCAACGTCATGGGCATCTGGCTGGTCGAGAACTACCGCAACACCTTCGCCGCCGAGGTGAGCCGCGGCGGCATCGACGGGCTGATCAAGACGCTGGTCGACCGCAACAAGGCGCTGGAAAGCAAGGCGTCCTGAGCCGCCGTGGCTAAGGGCGTGGCGCGCCCCGATCTCGCGGCGACTTCCGGCCGCACGCCGGCGTAAAGGGACGGCGCCTCGCCGCAAGCGCGGACCGCTGGCGTCGCCCTCCTCACCACCGATGAACGAGCGATGAAGATCGCCGCCACCTCGATCACCAACGCCAACGCCGGCGAGCTACTCGCCGAGGGCGCCGCCGCGATCGCGCGCGGCGAGTTCGACTTCGACCTGTCGGCCGTCACCGAGGTGGATTCGGCGGCGGTGGCGCTGCTGCTCGAATGGCAGCGTCAGGCGGTGGCCCGCGGCGGCCGCCTCGCCTTGAGCGGCGTGCCGGCCGACATCGCCAGCCTGGCCAAGCTCTACGGGGTGGACGCGTTGCTCGACCTCGGCGGCGCGGCGCACTGATGGGCGCGGCCGCCGGAGCTCCTACAATTCAGCGGCCGCCGTCCTGCACCCAGGCCGGCGGCCTTTTTTTCGCATGTCTGCACCTGCCGCCATCGAGGTCACCGATCTGGTCAAGCGCTACCCGCGCGTGACCGCGCTCGACCGCGTCAGCCTGCGCGTCGAGCAGGGCGAGTTCTTCGGCCTGCTCGGCCCCAACGGGGCCGGCAAGACGACGCTGATCTCGATCGTCGCCGGCCTGGCGCGCGCTACCTCCGGCCGGGCCGCGGTGATGGGCCATGACGTCGTCGCCGAGTATCGCGAGGCGCGCCGCCGCATCGGCGTGGTGCCGCAGGAACTGGTGTTCGACCCATTTTTCACCGTCCGCGAGACGCTGCGCTTCCAGTCCGGCTACTTCGGCCTGCGCCACAACGACGACTGGATCGACGAGGTGATGGCCCATCTCGACCTCACCGCCAAGGCCGACGCCAACATGCGCGCGCTCTCGGGCGGTATGAAGCGGCGCGTGCTGGTGGCGCAGGCGCTGGTGCACCGGCCGCCGGTGATCGTGCTCGACGAGCCGACCGCGGGCGTGGACGTCGAGCTGCGGCAGGGCCTTTGGGCCTTCATCCGGCGGCTGAACCGCGAGGGGCACACGGTCGTGCTGACCACGCACTACCTGGAAGAGGCGCAGCAGCTGTGCACGCGCATCGGCATGCTGCGCGGCGGGTGGCTGATCGCGCTCGACAGCACGCAGGCGCTGCTGGCGCGGCTGTCGGACGTGCAGGTCTCGCTGCGGCTGCGCGGGCCGCTGCCGGCGGCGCTGCGCGGGCGGGCCACGGAGCAGGGCGATGGCCGCTGGCGGCTGCGCGTGCACGCGGCGGCCGAGGTCGAGGGCGTGCTCGCCGCGTGCCGCGAAGCGGGCAGCGGCATCGAGGACCTCGAGGTCGGCCATGCCGACCTGGAAGACGTGTTCGTGCAGCTGATGGCCGGTGACCGGGAAAGGGCGGCAGCATGAGCGGGCTGGCGTCGTCGGCGCCGACGGGCCGCCTCGGCGCGGCCGGCAATGAAGCCGCGCGCGGCCCCGCGAATGGGCCGGCAACGGCCGTCGGGGCGGCGACCGCAGCCGGGCGCGAGCGTGGCCTGGCGCCAGCGGGCGCCGAAGCGTGCGCGGCGGACGCCGCGCCGTCTGCAGCCGCGCAGGGCAGCGAAGCGCGACGGCTTGCGGCGCCGCCGCTGGCGGCGCCGTCGGTCGGCTTTCGCACGCTGCTGGCCAAGGAGGTGCTGCGCTTCTGGAAGGTGAGCTTCCAGACCGTGGCGGCGCCGGTGCTCACGGGCGTGCTGTACCTGCTCGTCTTCGGTCACGTGCTCAAGGATCGCCTCGAGGTCTTTCCCGGCGTGGGGTACGTCGAGTTCCTGATCCCGGGGCTGGTGATGATGTCGCTGCTGCAAAACGCCTTCGCCAACTCGTCCTCATCGCTGATCCAGAGCAAGATCACCGGCAACCTGGTGTTCGTGCTGCTGCCGCCGATCTCGGTGCGCGAGTTCTTCGCCGCCTACGTCACGGCGGCGATGGTGCGCGGGCTGGTGGTCGGCGTGGGCGTGTTCGCGGTCACGGTCTGGTTCGCGCCGCCCCCGTTCAAGGCGCCGCTGTGGATCGCGGCCTTCGCGCTGGCTGGCGCGGCGATGCTGGGGGTGCTGGGGCTGATCGCCGGCATCGTCTCCGAGAAGTTCGACCAGCTCGCCGCCTTCCAGAACTTCGTCATCATGCCGGCGACGTTCCTCTCCGGCGTGTTCTACTCGGTGCACGGGCTGCCGCCGTTCTGGCAGGCGGTGTCGCACCTGAACCCGTTCTTCTACGTGGTCGACGGCTTCCGCTACGGCTTCTTCGCGGTGGCCGACACCAACCCTTGGCTGAGTCTCGCCATCGTGCTGGCGGCGCTGGCTGCGGCCTCCGCGGTGGCGCTGGCGATGCTGGGCCGCGGCTACAAGATCCGCTCCTGAGGCGACAGCGATGGAACCGACCCCCGACGACGTGCGGCGCTGGATCGCCGCCGGCCTGGCCTGCGAGGAACTGCAGGTCGACGGCGACGGCCGCCATTTCGACGCCCTGGTCGTCTCCTCCGCCTTCGAGGGCAAGTCGCGCGTGCAGCGGCACCAACTCGTCTACCGCGCGCTCGGCGAGCGGATGCGCGAGCAGGTGCACGCGCTGTCGATCAAGGCCCTGACCCCGGCCGAGTGGCAGGCCCTGCAGTCGTGACGCCGTCGCTTCACCGTTCCTTCGGCGGCGTTTCACACGCCGCGGGCATCAAGGCGGCCGCGTGCCCGCCGCCGGCGGGCGGCTTCCGGAGCCTGCGATGCCCCTCGAACTGCGCCCCTTCGACACCCGGGCCGTCCGCCTGCCGCGGCTGGCCGCCAACGACGACCTGCCGATGGACAAGCTGAGGATCGAAGGCGGCGAGCGCCTGCGCGGCGAAGTGCGCGTCTCGGGCGCCAAGAACGCGGCGCTGCCGATCCTGGCTGCCTCGCTGCTGACCGCCGACGAACTCGTGCTGGACAACGTGCCGCAGCTGGCCGACATCACGACCATGGGCAAGCTGCTCGCCGGCATGGGCGTGAAGCTCGGGCGCGACGGCGGCCGCGTGTGGGCGCGGGCGGACGAAGTGGGCTTGGCCGAGGCGCCCTACGAGGTGGTTAAGACGATGCGCGCCTCGATCCTCGTGCTCGGGCCGCTGCTGGCGCGGTTCGGGCAGGCGCGCGTGAGCCTGCCGGGCGGCTGCGCCATCGGGGCCCGCCCGGTGGACCAGCACATCAAGGGGCTGCGCGCGCTCGGCGCCGAGATCGAGATCGAGCACGGCTACATCGTCGGGCGCGCGCCGCGGCTGACGGGAACGCGCATCGTCACCGACATGGTCACCGTCACCGGCACCGAGAACCTGATGATGGCGGCGTGCCTGGCGCGCGGGCAGACGGTGATCGAGAACGCCGCCCGCGAGCCGGAGGTGGTCGATCTCGCCCGCTGCCTGAACGCGATGGGGGCGCGGGTCAGCGGTGCCGGCACCGACCGCATCGTGGTCGACGGCGTCGAGCGGCTGCACGGGGCCACGCACCGCGTGCTGCCCGATCGCATTGAGACCGGCACCTTCCTTGTCGCGGCGGCGGCCTGTGGCGGCGACGTGCGCCTGACCGGCGCCGCGCCGGAGACGCTCGATGCCGTGCTCGAGAAACTGCGCGAGGCCGGCGCGACGGTCGAAGCCGGCGCCGATTGGATCCGGGTGCGGGCGCCGAACCGGCCGCAGGCGGTAAGCCTGCGCACCGCGCCGTACCCGGGCTTTCCGACCGACATGCAGGCGCAGTTCATGGCGCTCGACTGCGTGGCCGACGGCGTTGGCCGCATCACCGAGACCATCTTCGAGAACCGCTTCATGCACGTGCTGGAGCTGCAGCGGCTCGGGGCGCAGATCGACATCGACGGCCACACCGCGATCGTGCGCGGGGTGCCGAAGCTCTCCGGGGCGCGGGTGATGGCCACCGACCTGCGCGCCTCGGCGAGCCTGGTCGTGGCGGCGCTGGTGGCCGAGGGCGAGACCGTCATCGACCGCATTTACCATCTCGACCGCGGCTACGAGCGGATGGAAACGCGGCTCGCCGCGCTGGGTGCGCGGATCGAACGGATCAAATGATGCACACGACGGAAATTACGGGGGCAGCGCCGACGATGCCTCGCGCGGGGCGGAAGCGGCCACAACGGGGCTGTTGCCCGGCGCGGCAACCCGCGCGACGGCGATGATCACGCTGGCCCTTTCAAAAGGGCGCATCTTCGACGAGACGGTGCCGCTGCTGGCGCGCGCCGGCATCACGCCGCTGGAGGATCCGGAGACCTCGCGCAAGCTGATCATCGGCACCTCGGAGGCCGGCCTGCGCATCGTCGTCGTGCGGGCGAGCGACGTGCCGACTTACGTGCAGTACGGCGCCGCCGATCTCGGCGTGGCGGGCAAAGATGTGCTGATCGAGCACGGCGGCAACGGTCTGTATCAGCCGCTCGACCTCGGCATCGCCCGCTGCCGGCTGTGCGTGGCGGCGCCGGCCGGCTTCGACTACGCCGCGGCGGTGCGGCGCGGGGCGCGGCTGCGGGTGGCGACCAAGTACCTCACCGCCAGCCGGGAGCACTTCGCCGCCAAGGGCGTGCATGTCGACCTGATCAAGCTGTACGGATCGATGGAGCTGGCGCCGCTGGCGGGGCTGGCCGACGCGATCGTCGATCTGGTCTCCAGCGGCGGCACGCTGCGCGCCAACCACCTGGTCGAGGTCGAGGAGATCGCGAAGATCAGCTCGCGCCTGATCGTCAACCAGGCGGCGCTGAAGACCAAGCGCGAGGAACTGATGCCCTTGATCGAGCGCATGGAAGGGGCGGTGGCGGCATGAAGGTACGCGTGCTGTCGACCCGCGCGCCGGACTTCGACGCCGAGTTCGCGCGCTTGGTGGCGGTGGACACCGCCGCCGACCGCCGCATCGACGCGGCTGCGGCGGCGATCGTCGAGGACGTCCGCGCCCGTGGCGACGCGGCGCTGCTGGAATACACCAACCGCTTCGACCGCACGGGCGCTGCCTCGGTGGCGGCGCTTGAGATCCCGGCCGTGGAGATGCGCGCCGCGCTGGAGTCGCTGCCGGTCGAGGACCGCGCCGCCCTGGAGGCGGCCGCCCGGCGCATCCAGAGCTTCCACGAGAAGCAGCGCGGCGAAAGCTGGTCGATCGTCGAGGACGACGGCACCGAGCTCGGCCAGCGCGTCACGCCGCTCGACTCGGTGGGCGTCTACGTGCCCGGCGGCCTGGCGGCGTATCCGTCGTCGGTGCTGATGAACGTCATTCCGGCGCAGGTCGCCGGCGTCGGCGAGATCGTGATGGTCTCGCCCACACCCGACGGCGCCCGCAATCCGCTGGTGCTGGCGGCGGCGTCGCTCGCCGGCGTGACACGCGCCTTCGCGATCGGCGGCGCGCAGGCGGTGGCGGCGCTGGCCTACGGCACTGAGACCGTGCCGGCGGTGGACAAGATCGTCGGCCCCGGCAACGCCTACGTCGCGGCGGCCAAGCGGCACGTGTTTGGCGTGGTCGGCATCGACATGATCGCGGGGCCGAGCGAGATCCTGGTGATCTGCGACGGCAAGACGGAGCCCGACTGGATCGCGATGGATCTCTTTTCGCAGGCCGAGCACGACGAGCTGGCGCAGGCGATCCTGCTCACGCCCGAGGTGGACTTCATCGAGCGTGTGCAGGCGTCGATCGCCAGGCTGCTGCCGACGATGCCGCGGCGGGAGATCATCGGCAAGAGCCTCGCCCACCGCGGCGCGCTGATCCTGACCCGCGACCTGGAGGAGGCGTGCGCGGTGGCCGACCGCATCGCCCCAGAGCACCTGGAGATCTCCACCGACGAGCCGCAGCGCTGGGCGGAGAAAATCCGGCACGCCGGCGCGATCTTCCTCGGCCGCCATTCGAGCGAAGCGCTCGGCGACTACTGCGCCGGGCCCAACCACGTGCTGCCTACCGCGCGCACGGCGCGGTTTTCCTCGCCGCTCGGCGTCTACGACTTCCAGAAGCGCACCAGCCTGATCCGCGTCTCGCCGGCGGGCGCGTGCACCCTCGGCGCGGTGGCGGCGCGGCTCGCCGATGGCGAGCGGCTGCCCGCGCACGCGGCCAGCGCCCGCTACCGGATGGGGTCATGAGCGGCGAGGTCCCCTTGGCGGCTTGGCCGGTCGCCGCGCGCGCACTGGCCAGGCGGCGCCAGCCGTCGAGTTCGGCGTCCGGGTTTTTCGCCTGCCGGCACGACGCCGCCACTGCCGGGTGGCGCTTGCTGCCGGAGTCATGGTCGCGGTCTCCCGGTGGTTGGACCGCTGCGCACGTGCCAGCGCCGCGCGCCGCCCGGCGGACGATCCTCGGCAGCGTCGTGATCCTGCCACGCGGTCTAACCTTTACGCCGTGAGCGAGCGCCGCCCCGACCTGTCGGTGATCCGCGACGAGATCCGCGCGATCCAGGCTTACGCGGTGCCGGATTCCACCGGCCTGATCAAGCTCGACGCGATGGAAAACCCGTTCGCGCTGCCGGCCGAGGTGGCGCGCGAACTGGGCGAACGGCTCGGTCAGGTGCTGCTGAACCGCTACCCGCCGGCGGAGCCGCGCGCGTTCAAGGACAAGCTCGCGCGCGCGATCGGCCTGCCGGCAGGCATGCGGCTGCTGCTCGGCAACGGCTCCGACGAGCTGATCCACCTCACGATCCAGGCCTGCGCGAGGCCCGGCGCCACCGTGCTGTCGCCGTGGCCGAGCTTCGAGATGTACGACCTGTCGAGCCGTTTCGACGGCTGCCGTTTCGTGGCCGTGCCGCTGGCAGCGGACTTCTCGCTCGACCGCGAGCGGCTGCTAGCGGCCATCGCCGAGCATCGGCCGGCGGTGACCTTCATCAGTTGGCCGAACAACCCGACCGGCAACCTGTTCGATCGCAGCACGGTCGAGGCCGTGCTCGCCGCCGCACCCGGGCTGGTGGTGCTCGACGAGGCCTACCTGCCGTTCGCGCAGGACACCTGGCTGCCGCAGCTTGCGCATTGGCCGAACCTGCTGGTGCTGCGCACCTTCTCCAAGCTCGGGCTGGCCGGCATCCGCCTGGGGTACCTGTGCGGAGACGCGGCCTGGATCGGCGAGATCAACAAGGTGCGGCCGCCATACAACGTCAACGTGCTGACGCTCGCCGCCGCGGATTTCCTGCTCGACCGCCTGCCGCTGCTCGACGGGCAGGCGGCGGTGCTGCGCGCCGAGCGGGCGCGGCTGCTGGAACGGCTATGCGCCTTGGTGGGCGTAACCGCTTTCGACTCGGCGGCAAATTTCATCCTTTTTCGCGTTGGCGGCGGGTCGGATGGCGCCGACCGGGTGTTTGCGCAACTGAAGTCGCGCGGCATACTGGTCAAGAACCGCACGCACGTGCACCCGCTGCTGCAAGGCTGCCTGCGCGTGACCGTGGGCACCCCCGCCGAGAACGACGCCTTCATCGCCGCGCTCGCGGCCAGCCTGTAAAGACGCAATGAGTTCCCGCGCCGCCGAGGTCGTTCGCCACACCGCCGAGACGCAGATCCGCGTCGTCGTCGATCTCGACGGCAGCGGCCGGTCGCAGCTTGCCACCGGCATCGGCTTCTTCGACCACATGCTCGACCAGATCGCCCGTCACGGCCTGTTGGACCTCACGGTGGAGGCGAAGGGCGACCTGCGCGTCGACGGCCATCACACCGTCGAGGACGTCGGCATCACTCTCGGCCAGGCGGTGGCTCGCGCGGTGGGCGACAAGAAAGGCATCCGCCGCTACGGCCATGCCTACGTGCCGCTCGACGAGGCGCTGTCCCGGGTGGTG
>CALGWX010000090.1 GCA_937936215.1 uncultured Burkholderiaceae bacterium
CGCGCGCGCGGACATCTATGTCGACACCTATGCCGGCGCGCTGGCCGAGGCGGGCGATCTGCTGGGCCCGCTGGCCAGCGGTGCGATCACGCGCGAGCGGATTGTCGCCGAACTGGCCGAGCTGGTGCGCGGCGAGAAGCCCGGCCGCGTGCGCGCCGATCAGATCACGCTGTTCAAGTCGGTCGGCACGGCGCTGGAGGACCTGGCCGCGGCGGCGATGGTGGTGGCGGGGCGCTGAGCGCTGCCCGCACGCCACGGCCGCCGGCAATCAGCCCTTCGGCGGCGCCGTGTCGATGAAGCTCTGCCGCGCGGCGAGCTTGGCGTAGAGCTTGTCCAGGGCCGGGTGGCGGCCGCGCCAGTCGATCTGCGGAAAGCGGAAGTCGAGATAGCCGAGCGCGCAGCCCACCGCGATGTCGGCCAGCGAGTAAGCGTTGTTGTGGCACCAGGGCTTGCCCTCGAGGCCGTGCGCCATCGCCGCCAGCGCCGCGTCGACCTTCCCCAACTGGCGATCGATCCACTTCTGCGACTGCTGCTCCAGAGGCCGCTGCGTCTGCTCCAGCCGCACCGCGATCGCGGCATCGAGCAGCCCGTCGGCCAGCGCTTCCCAGGTGCGCACCTCGACGCGCTCGCGCCCGGTGGTGGGGATCAGCCTGGCCACCGGCGTCATCGTGTCGAGGTACTCCACGATGACCCGCGAGTCGAAGACGGCGCCGCCGTCTTCCATGATCAGGCATGGGACCTTGCCGAGGGGATTGAACAGCTGGATCTTGGTGCCCGGCGCCCAGACGTCCTCGAGTTCCAGCTGGCAGTCGATGCGCTTTTCCGCCATCACGATGCGGACCTTGCGCACGTACGGGCTGGTGAGGGAGCCGACGAGTCGCAGGCGATGGGGCACGGTGCGGCGCGATTGCATTCGTAGTGTTTGAGACAGTATATCAATGCACTTTCGCCGCGAAGCGGCGTGACTTCTGGCGCTGCGCACGATGCGGCTCGAGCGTGCGCCGGTGCTATAAACGGATGCATGCGCGGCGGCGCATTCCTGTAGGGACGCCGCGCCCCGCCCTTCGCGGCCTGGCTTTGTCGACGACTCCCGTGACCGATGCCCTGCCCCTGACGGCGCTTACCGCGCTGTCGCCGCTCGACGGCCGCTATGGGCGCCTAACGGCGCCGCTGCGCGACGTGTTTTCCGAGTTCGCCTTCATGCGGGCGCGGGTGAAGGTCGAAGTCGAATGGCTTCTGGCGCTGTCGCGCCTGGGCCTGGCGGAACTGCCGGCGCTGCCCGCGGCGGCGGTCGAGCGGCTGCGCCGCCTGGTCGATGGCTTTTCGCTCGCCGACTGCGAGCAGATCAAGGCCATCGAGCGGGTCACCAACCACGACGTCAAGGCGGTCGAGTACTGGATCCGGGAGCGCACCGCCGACGAGCCGGCGCTGGCGGCGGCCGCCGAGTTCATCCACTTCGCCTGCACCTCCGAGGACATCAACAACGTCGCCCACGCGCTGATGCTGGCCGAAGGCCGCGCGCTGCTGCTGGCGCGGCTGCACGGCATCCACGAGGCGCTGCGCGCGGCCGCGCACGAGCTCGCGGAGGTGCCGATGCTGTCGCGCACCCATGGCCAGGCGGCCTCGCCCACCACGGTCGGCAAGGAATTCGCCAACTTCGCCGTGCGGCTGGCGCGCGCGATCGCGGCGATCGAGGCGGTGACGCTGACGGCGAAGATGAACGGCGCCGTGGGCAACTACAACGCCCACCTGGCCGCCTACCCGCAGGTCGACTGGGAGGGCGTGGCGCGCGGTGTGGTCGAGTCCCTCGGCCTGGCCTTCAACACGCACACGATCCAGATCGAGCCGCACGACGCGATGGCCCAGCTGTTCGACGCCATCGCCCGCGCCAACACGGTGCTGATCGACCTCGACCGCGACCTGTGGGGCTACATTGCGCTCGGCTACTTCCGGCAGAAGCTGAAAGCCGGCGAGATCGGCTCCTCGACCATGCCGCACAAGGTCAACCCGATCGACTTCGAGAACTCCGAGGGCAACCTGGGGCTGGCCAACGCGCTGTTGCGGCATTTGGCCGAGAAGCTGCCGATCTCGCGCTGGCAGCGCGATCTCACCGACTCGACCGTGCTGCGCAACCTCGGCGTGGCCTTCGGCCACTGCCTGGTCGCCTACGACGCCTGCGAGCGCGGCCTCGGCAAGCTGGAGCTGAACCGCGAGCGGCTCGCCGCCGATCTGGACGACGCCTGGGAGGTCCTGGCCGAGCCGGTGCAGACGGTGATGCGCCGCTACGGGGTGCCCGGCGCCTACGAGAAGCTCAAGGAACTGACGCGCGGCAAGGGCATCGAACGCGAGGCGCTGCGCGCATTCATCGCCGGCCTGCCGATCCCCGCCGAGGCGCGCGAGGCGCTGCTGGCAATGACCCCGGCGCGGTATGTCGGCAAGGCCGCAGAACTGGCGCGGCGCTGCTGAGGGCCGGCGCGGCCGTGGAATACTTCGCCCGTCGACGCTGTTCTCAAGCCGGTCGCTCCGTTGCGGGCGACCAGTCCACCACCTCGAGGATCAGACCATGACCAAGACGCTTTCCTGCCTTGCTGCCGTTGGCCTTGCCGCTGCTTCGTTCGGCGCCCAGGCTCAGTTCGCCAAGCCCGAAGACGCCGTGAAGTACCGGCAGTCGGCCTTCGCGCTGATGGGCGCGCACATGACCCGCATCAACAACCAGCTGAAGTCGGGCAGCCCGGACATGGCGGCCATCCAGTCCAGCGCGGCGCTGGTCGAGACGCTGTCGAAGTTGCCGTTCGAGGCCTTCGTTCCCGGCTCCGACATGGTGGCCAACACCAAGGCCAAGCCGGAAATCTGGAAGGACACGGCCCGCGTCAAGGAACTGACCGAGAAGATGATCGCCGAGGTCGCCAAGCTCAGCGCCACCGCGCGCGGCGGCGATGCCAAGGCGATCCAGACGCAGGTCGGCGCAGTGGGGCAGTCCTGCAAGGCCTGCCACGACGACTATCGCGCCAAGTAAGTCCGCGCCGGTAGCGATGACGAAGCGGGCCGCGAAAGCGGCCCGTTTTCGTCTCCGGTCCCGCTGCTACAGCCGCACGACGTAGGTGACCAGCGCCGCGGCCACCAGCAGCAGCACCAGCGCCCGCAGCCGCATCGCCGCGTCGTCGCGCGTCGAGGGGCCGGTCTCGTCTTGCCGCTGGCCGGTAACCATCGGCACGATCAGCCGGCGGCGGCGCGCCAGCTCGTAGAACGCGATCGCGGCCAGGTGCAGGCCAACCAGGCCATACAGGATGAGTTCGTTCCACTTGTGGATGCTCGTCAGGCGGTCGCTGGTCGCGCCCGAGACCATCTTCGCCAGCGGCCCCTCGCTGAAGATCGCGTCGTTGGCGAACAGGCCGGTGGCCGCCTGCACGAAGAGGCACGCCAGCAGGGCGAGCACCGACAGCGCGCCGACCGGGTTGTGCCCGGGGCCGGGCGCGTACTCGCCGCGCAGGTAGGCGAAGACGGCGCGCGGGCCGCGCACGAACGCGCTGAAGCGCGCGTAGTGGTCGCCGGCCAGCCCCCAGAGCACCCGGAACAGCACCAGCGTCAGCACCGCATAGCCGGACCAGAAGTGCCACACCAGGGCGTTGCCGCCGATCTTGGCGGTGACGACCGAGAACACGGCCAGGGCGGCAGCGGACCAGTGGAACAGCCGAACGGGCAGGCTCCAGACGCGGACGCGCCCGGCAGGCGGGGCCACGCTTGCCCCCTCGGCGGCGGCATTCATGCTGCGGCTGACGACTCCGCCCGCCACGGCCGTCTCAGGGCACGATCTCCTGCGCCGGCTCGTCCTTCTTTACCGGCTTGACCAGGTCCTCGCGCTTCACGCCCAGGTACATGGCGATCGCGGCGGCGACGAAGATCGACGAGTAGATCGACAGCGCGATGCCGATGGTCAGCGCCAGCGCGAAGCTGTGCAGCGCCGGGCCGCCGAAAGCGAGGATCGACAGCGTCATCGCCAGTGTCGAGCCGTGGGTGATCATGGTGCGCGAGATCGTCGCCGTGATCGCCGAGTCGATCACCTCGGTGACGCTGGCCTTGCGCATGGTGCGGAAGTGCTCGCGCACGCGGTCGAAGATGATCACCGACTCGTTGACGGAGTAGCCGAGCACGGCCAGCAGCGCCGCCAGCGTCGGCACCGAGAACTCCCACTGGAACAGCGCGAACAGCCCGGCGACCAGCACCACGTCGTGCAAATTGGCGATGATCGCCGCCACCGAGAACTTCCACTCGAAGCGGAAGGCGAGGTAGATCATGATGCCGATGCATACCAGGATCAGCGCCAGCGTGCCGTCGTGGGCCAACTCCTCGCCGATCGCCGGGCCGACGAACTCGACGCGGCGCAGCTCGACGCCCGGATCCTGCGCCTTCAGGCTCGCCATCACCTGCTCGGCCTGCTGGCCGGCGCTGTAGCCGGGCCGCACCGGCAGCCGGATCAGCACGTCGCGCGAGGTGCCGAAGCTTTGCACCTGGAACTCGCCCCAGCCCTTGCCCTCGATGGCGGCGCGGATCTTGCCGAGGTCGGCCGCCTGCGAATACGAGACTTCCATCACCGTGCCGCCGGTGAACTCGATCGACAGGTTCAGGCCGCGGGCGAACAGCGCCCCCACTGCGATCACGAAGGAGATGATCGAGATCGCGTTCAGGATGCGCGAGTAGCGCAGGAACGGGATCGTGCGGCTGATGCGAAAGAATTCCATCTGACTGCCCTTCAGCTTCCCGATGCCCTCATCGGGACAAGCTCACGTTGGCACCGCAAGCGTCACGCCTTCGCCCCGGCGGAGCTGCCGCCAGTCCACACCTGGCCGACCGAGATCGTCGTCAGCCGCCGCCGCGACCCGTACACGAGGTTGACGATGCCGCGCGAGACGAACACCGCCGAGAAGATCGAGGTCAGGATGCCGAGGCAGTGCACGACCGCGAAGCCGCGGATCGGCCCCGAGCCCAGCATGAACAGGAACACGCCCGCGATCAGCGTCGTGATGTTCGAGTCCAGGATGGTCGCGAAGGCCTTCTCGTAGCCCTGCGCGATCGCCTGCTGCGCGCTGGCGCCCTTGCGCAGCTCCTCGCGCACGCGTTCGTTGATCAGCACGTTGGCGTCGATCGCCATGCCGAGCGTCAGCGCCACGGCGGCGATGCCGGGCAGCGTCAGGGTGGCCTGCAGCAGCGACAGCAGGCCCACCAGCAGGCTGAGGTTGACGGTGAGCGCCGCCACCGAGATCAGCCCGAAGACCCGGTAGTAAAGGATCATGAAGACGGCGATGGCGATGAAGCCGGCGACGGTGGCGCGCACGCCGCGGTCGATGTTCTCCTTGCCAAGGCTGGGGCCGATGGTGCGCTCCTCGACGATCTCCATCGGCGCTGCCAGGGCGCCGGCGCGCAGCAGCAGCGCCAGGTCGTTGGCCACCTGCGTGCTCTCCAGGCCGGTGATGCGAAAGCGCGAGCCGAGTTCGTCCTGGATGGTGGCCACCGTGAGCACCTCGCCGCGGCCCTTCTCGAACAGCACGATCGCCATCGGCTTCTTCAGGTTCTCACGTGAGACCTTGCGCAGGTGGCGGCCAGCGGCATCGTTCAGGTCGATCGACACCGCCGGGCGCTGGTTCTCGTCGAAGGTCGCCTGCGCGCCCTGCAGCTGCTGGCCGGAGAAGATCACGTCCTTCTTCAGCACCACCGGCGCGCCGCGGCCGATGGTGAAGCGCTCGGAGCCGAAGGGCACCGGCGCCGTGCCCATCACCGCCGCCTGCCCCTCCGCCGAGATGTCGACCAGCCGCGCCTCCAGCGTGGCGGTGCGGCCGATGATGTCCTTGGCGCGGGCGGTGTCCTGCACGCCCGGCAGCTGGACGACGACGCGGTCGGCGCCCTGCTGCTGGATCACTGGCTCGGCCACGCCGAGCTCGTTGATGCGGTTGTGCAGCGTGGTGATGTTCTGCTTCAGCGCCGCATCGGCCACCGCCTTGGCGGCGGCCGGGGTCAGGTTGGCCACCAGCAGCAGGTCGGCGCCGCTCGCTTCCTCGCGCAGGGCGAGTTCCGTGAAAGCGTCGCGGATGACCCCGTTGGCCTGGCGGCGCGTGTCCTCGTCACGGAAGCGGATCTCGATGCGCTCGCCGGCGCGGCTGATGCCGGCGTGGCGCACATTCTTCTCGCGCAGCTGCGAGCGCAGGTCGCCGACCAGCGCATCGAGCCGCTTGGCCACCGCCTCGGCGGTGTTCACCTGCATCAGGAAGTGCACACCGCCGCGCAGGTCGAGGCCAAGGTACATCGGCAGCGCGCCGACGCTGGCCAGCCAGCGCGGCGATCGTGACAGCAGGTTCAGCGCGACGACATAGGTCGGGTCCTGCGGGTCGGGGTTGAGCGCCGCTTCCAGCGCGTCGCGGGCGCGGATCTGGGTGTCGGTGTCGGCCAGGCGCACGCGGGCGGTGACGTTCAGGCCGACCGCATCGAGGTACACCGCCTCGTAGGGCACGTCGGCCGCCTTCAGCGCCGACTCGACGCGCGCCAGCAGCGCCGCGTCGACCTTGACCGTGGGCCGCTGCGAGGAAACCTGCACCGCCGGCGCCTCGCCGAAGAAGTTCGGCGCCGTGTAGATCGCGCCGAACAGCAGCGCGACGGCGATGACGATGTACTTCCAGAGCGGGTAGCGGTTCATGGCTCAGTTCGCGCTGGTGTCGATGGCGCTTCGGGTCGAAACGGTGCGCGCCAGGGAGGTCAACGCGCGCCGGTCATCGCGTGGCTGACCGACGGGGTTGGTAGCGAAGGCCGGCGACGGCGGAGGCCGCACGGCTGCCGCGTCAACCCGCTCACAGGCTCTTCATCGTCCCCTTGGGCAGCAGCGTCTGCACGGCGGAGCGCTGCAGGGACAGTTCGATCGGCTTGCCGTCGACGGAGGCGACCTGCAAGGTGATGTACTGGTCGGTCAGTTCGGTGATCTTGCCGATGATGCCGCCAGCGGTCATGACCTCGTCGCCCTTGTTGAGCGCGTCGACCATGGCCTTGTGTTCCTTCTGCCGCTTGACCTGCGGCCGGATCAGCAGGAAGTAGAAGACGACGAAGATCAGGACCATGAAGATGATCGAGGTCCATGCGCCTTCGCCGCCCTGGGCCGCGGGCGCGGTCTGCGCCAGCGCGTCGGAAATGAAGAACATGAGGTCTCCGCAGTGGTGATCGCCGACGGGCGCCGCAGCGCCTCGGCAAGTGCAGGGGCGACGCCGCCGCGGCCGGAGCGAGCACCGCGGCGCCTGGCACGCGAAAAAGCGCGCCCGTCAGGAAAGTGCGAATTATAGCCAGCGGGTGCTGCTGCCCACGGCGCGGCCGCTCTAGTCGTTGCCCGCCTGTGCGCGGCGCCGGCGCACGTCGTCGGCGAAGGCGGCGAAGTGGCTGGCCTCGATCGCGGCGCGGGCGCGGCGCATCAGGTCGAGGTAGAAGTGCAGGTTGTGGATGGTGTTCAGGCGCGCGCCAAGGATCTCGTTGACGCGCTGCAGGTGGTGCAGGTAGGCGCGGCTGAAGTGGCGGCAGGTGTAGCAGGTGCAGTCGGGATCAAGCGGGCCGGTGTCGTCCTTGTGCCGCGCGTTGCGGATCTTGACGTCGCCGGCGGCGGTGAACAGCCACCCATTGCGCGCGTTGCGCGTCGGCAGCACGCAGTCGAACAGATCGATGCCGGCGGCGATGCCTTCGAGCAGGTCCTCCGGCGTGCCCACGCCCATCAGGTAGCGCGGGCGATCGGCCGGCAGCCGGGGGGCGGTGTGCGCCAGCACGCGCCGCATGTCCTCTTTCGGCTCGCCCACCGAAAGGCCGCCGATGGCGTAGCCGTCGAAGCCGATGTCGACCAGGCCGGCCAGCGACTCGTCGCGCAGGTCCTCGTACATGCCGCCCTGCACGATGCCGAACAGCGCGTTGCCGTTGCCGAGGCGATCGAACTCGTCCCGGCTGCGTCGCGCCCAGCGCAGCGACAGCCGCATCGACGCCGCGGCATGGGCGCGGGTGGCCGGGCTGCCGTCGACTTCGTAGGGAGTGCACTCGTCGAAGATCATCGCCACGTCGGAATCGAGCACGTGCTGGATTCGCATCGACTCCTCCGGCGTCAGCAGCAGCCGGTCGCCGTTGACTGGCGAGGCGAAGCGCACGCCGTCCTCGCTGATCCGGCGCAGCTTGCCGAGCGAGAAGACCTGGAAGCCGCCGCTGTCGGTCAGGATCGGCCGCTGCCAGCCCATGAAGCGGTGCAGGCCGCCGTGCTTGCCGATGACGTCGAGCCCGGGGCGCAGCCAGAGATGAAAGGTGTTGCCGAGCACAATCTGGCTGCCGAGTTCCTCCAGTTCGCGCGGCGTCATCGCCTTGACGGTGCCGTAGGTGCCCACCGGCATGAATGCCGGCGTGTCGATGACGCCGTGGCGAAGGCGCAGTCGGCCGCGGCGGGCGGCACCGTCGCGGGCGAGCAGACCGAACTCGGCGCTCATGCGACGATCGCGAGCGCCACCGCAAGCGCCGGCGAACGGCGCCACCGCGTCGCCAGCGGCGGCAGGCGGTCGCCGCTCACTGCGGTGCCCGCTCGAGCAGCATCGCGTCGCCGTAGCTGAAGAAGCGATAGCGGCTCGCGACCGCATGCGCGTAGGCGGCGCGAATCTGCTGCAGCCCGGCGAAGGCCGCCACCAGCATCAGCAGCGTGGAGCGCGGCAGGTGGAAGTTGGTGATTAGCCGCTCGACCACCTGGAAGCGAAAGCCGGGCGTAATGAAAAGCCGCGTCTCGCCGGCGCCGGCGCGGACGACGCCATCGGCGGCGGCCGACTCGAGGGC
>CALGWX010000091.1 GCA_937936215.1 uncultured Burkholderiaceae bacterium
GTGAGTACTCAGCATCGCCCGAAGGCGCTCCAGCCAGTCGCCGTCAGTGGCGGGTCCCGGTCCCCAGTCGTCGCTTTCGACGATGAGGACGGGTGCTGCCATCACCGGCTCGCGCCAGTGGGCGCGAAGGCGCGACGCGAATGGCCCCAGCAGCAGCAGCCACACCGCCGCGAGCGCAACAGCGATCACCATCGCTGTAGCCATCGAGAGGCCTCACTCTTCGGCAGTCGCGACGGATTGCACGAGCGCAGTTTCATCGGCCAAGCAAGTCCAGATAAAGGCTCTCGAGCTTGCGGACTGGCGCGGACGTGAAATCGGCCTCAACGACCTGGCGCGCACGACGACCCAGCCGTGATCGCAGTTCGGGCGACTCGATCAGCCGGCGCACGGCCGCAACCAGGCCTTCTTCATCGCCCACCTCGACGAGAAGCCCGGTCTCGTTGTCGCGAACCACCTCCGGAATGCCACCGTCACGGGTTGCCACGACCGGGATGCCGGCCGCGCCGGCCTCGATGTTGATCAGACCAAACGGTTCGCCCCAGCGCGACGGCACCACGAGGATGTCCGTGGTGCGAAAGACGTTTTCCACATCGCGCCGGTAGCCGAGGTAGATGATCCGCTCGTCGTCGCCGATCTCCCGTTGCAGGCGGTCGCAATCGTAGGCCCCCGCGTAGCGGGACGGGTCGCGACACTCCCCGGCGATGAGGAAACGGACCGAGGCACTTTCGATGGCGCGAGCCAGTCGAAGGAACGCGTCGATCCCCTTTTCCTCGCGGATCTGCCCGACGAACGAGACGACGACGAGGGACTCATCGAGACCCAGCTCGGCGCGCAGGCTCACCGCGCGATCGAAGCGGTCGAGTGGGACCGTGTTGGGAATCACCTCGGTCCGCCTGCCCGCGCAGCGGGAGGAAGCAACGACAAAGGCGGAAACCGCGGCGATGGCGCTGGAGAACTTCAAGAAAGGGCCAGCGGCCGGCACCACCACGTGGAAGTGGGTGACGATCGGAATGCCGAGGAGCCTGGCCGCCAGCACCTCTGCCGGCCGCCAGTAGTCAAAGTTCACGTGCAGCAGATCGGCGCGCAGCGCGCGCAACATGCGCATTGCCCGCGCTACGCCCGAAAGATAGCCCACCGCCCCCTGCGCAAGGTCCGGCACCGGCCGCCAAACCTGGTGCGCGATGCCGAGCGCGTCGAGCACCGCGATGCCGGGACCCGGCCGGGACAGGAGGACGACGGGTTCGAACCGCTGCCGATCCAGGGCGCGCAAGGTGTTGAACAGAACGCGACTGGCGCCGCCCCAGTCAGCGTTGGTTCCCGCGAGGTAGACGATCCGACAGCGGCCGAGAGTCTTCTCCGCCAGGGTACTCACGACGCCGGATACCCCATGCGGCTGGCCGTCTTTGCCACCGTCGGCAGGACCCGTTCGATCCGCGCCCGGTTTACCTCTTCCCTCCACTTGTCGAGCCGAATCGGCGAGAACGCGTTGTAAGGCCGGCCGAGCACGTGCCTGCAGTGCGCCTCCTGCCGGGGACCGAAGCGCAGGCCCAGCGCGCTCCAAACCTGGCGGAACGCCGCCACGGGATCGCGGATGATGTCTTCATAGAAGACGTCGGTCCACTGCCATGGTGAAACGCGCCCCTTCGCGTCGAGGATCGCCTCGTTCATCGCGACGTACTGGGCCGCGCAGACCTCCTCGATGGGGCGCTCTAGGTATTCCCGCCAACCGTCGAAGAGAAAGAAGCACCAGCGCCGGTAGCGCCCGCCATCGATGCGCACTTCGGCAGGTAGATCCGCCGACCAGTGCGCGTACTCCTCCGACCTGCCCCAGCCCTCGATCAGCGAATGGATGTTGTCGCCGGGGCTGCGCTTGACGTAGACGAACCGGGCGTCCGGAAACAGTGCATGCAGGTACGGCACGCACAGACCGTTCTGATTGTTCTTGTCGACGAACCGGCGTGCCCCAAGGTAACGAAAGAAGTAGCGGGCCACGGCGCGGCGATCGCTTTCGGAGGCATCGTGCTCGTCCAGGGCGTGCGACCGCCAGCCCTTTTGCGCCAGCGGATGCAGTTCGGCCCAGAAGTCGTGCGTCTCGCGCTGCAGCGAGGCGAGTTCGTCCGCCTCCGACAGCGTCTTGTAGACGACGGTCGTGCCACCGCGGCTGCAGCCCACGACGAAGACGGGCTGCTCCACCGCCACCGGCGCCACCGACCAGCGCAAGTCGCGCGCGGCCCGCTGCGCCGCGCGACCGTAGTGGCGGAGGTTCTTGTCGATCTTCGCGATCAGTGCGTCCATCAGGGCGATGAAGCACGGTTGCGTGACGAGCGGCGCCAGTTCGCGGCTGCCGCTGCGGGGTCGATCACCCCGCCCCCCCGTGGCTGCGCCCCGCCGACGAAGGGTCGAGGCGATGGCTCGGGCTGGCGCTGCTGTGCTGTCAGGATTGCCCGGCAGGCCACGATGATCACGATCAGGTTGTACGGATAGTCGAAGTAGGCCATCCCCAGAAAGGCGCCGGCCGAGGCGTAGGCCACCAGGCTGACCTGAGTCATCCTGGCCAAGGTTGCCATCCAGGCCGTCTCCGGGTTTTTTTCCGTTGCCCGCCGAATGCTCGCCGCCGACATCCACGTGAAGAGCCACAGCCCGAGAAAAAGGGCCAGGCCGATGTAACCATGTTCACCCAACACCTCGAAGTAGATGCTGTGCGCGTCAGTGCCGCCACGGAAGGTCTCGAAGCCGCCGCCCGTCACGCTCCGATTCGCCATGTTGATGGCGAAGTTCCAGGCGCGAAAGCGCCCCTGCACCGACCCGTCCTCCTCATAGCTCTTGATCGACCGCATGCGGTCGAACCACTCCTCGGGCATCAACAGAAAGACAGCCCCCGCGCCGGCAGCGACGAGGATCGTCATTAGGAACTTCTGCCGGCTCTTCCACCACAGCATCGCCCCCATCGCCGCCATGGCGAGCAGCGCACCGCGCGAGTGGGTGCCGAAGGCGGCCAAGGAAGTCAGCAACATCGCCGCGATGAGCCCCCAGCGGACATAGAACCTCGTTGCCTGCTGGTACAGGTAGTACATCAGCGGCACCGTCATCGCCAGCGCCAGGCCCATGGAGTTGTTGTCGGCGATGAACGTGCCGGGAGGGCCGTAGACTCGGTGCGCGCCGCCATTGAGGATCGTGAAGATGCCGCCCTTCACACCGTAGAAGCCGATGGACAAGACGATCGTCCAGACGAGCAGGTGCACCCGCTCTCGCGTGGTGATCAGCATCATCGCGACGAAGATCATCAACTGGATCTTCGCTACCTTCTCCCACTGTTGCCAGGCGGCGGCCTGGTGCAGCGCAAAAAAGGTCGTGAACGTCATCCAGACGACGAAGACCGCCAGCACGACCGATTCGCGCGTCCAAGGAATCTTCTTGGGCTCCTGCGACTTGAGCAGGCTCAGCAGCGTGACGAGCGCCACGACCATCGCCACCGGCATGTCGACCATGAACCCCCACGCCATGCGATGCGGGTTCATGAAGCCGAGCCAGCTCCAGACGATGATGCCGAACCACGGCCGCTTCCAGATGATCGGAATCGCGGCAAGGATCGCGATGGCAAGAGCGATGTCGCGCATGTGCCCGCCCTAGTCCGCGCTGGCCGCTGCGGGCGCTCTACGGGCGACCGGCGCGGCGGCTTCCGCGAGCGGCAACTCGACCCGGCTCACCACGTAGCGATGTTTGCCGGAAGCCTCGGCCGCGATCTGGTCGACGACGCGCACCTCGATCCGAACGCCCTCCCCCAGCCGCGCCCGTAGGCCGCGCTCGATCGCCGCTGCCGCGGCGGACGTCCACTTCGCGCCTGGCACCACCTGCACCTCGACGCGCCGCAGCTCGTGCTGGATGACCTTGAACTCCGCCACCCCCTCGACGCCGCGCAGCACGTAGATCACCGCCAGCGCGTGCATGATGGTGCCGTCGGGGCGGACGATGAAGTCGGTCGAGCGGCCGGCGACCTCGTCGATGACGTGCAGGCCGCGGCCTTCGCGGCAAGCCTGGCGCCCCAGGCGCACCATGTCGCCGGTGCGGTAGCGGATGAAGGGCTGCGCCTGCGAACACAGCGCGGTCAGCACCGCCTCCCCCAGCTCGCCCTCGGCCACCGGCTGGCCCGCCGGGTCAAGCACCTCCAGCACGACGTGCTCGCTGAGCAGCAGCATCTGCCCGGCGGGCGTCTCATGCGCGGTGAAGCCGATGTCGCGGCTGCCGAATTCGTTGGCCACCGGCGCACCGAAGACGTGGCCGATCCGTTCGCGCTGATGGGGGTACAGCGGCTCGCCGGTGGTGCACACGACGCGCAGCCGCCGCAGTCGCGGCCGCCGCGAGCGGCCGTCGGCGTGGGCGGCGAGCAGCGCGACGCTGCTCGCGTACCCATAGATGCACGCCGGCTGGAAGCGCTCGATCGCATCGAGGTATTCGTCCATCCGCGCCGGGCTCATTTCAAAGGCATTGAGCAGCAACTGGTTGAAGGCGCGGTCGCGCCACTGCTTGGTGCGGTCAGTCTTCGACAGCTCGACCGGCGCGCCCCAGAGGTACACCTCCCGCGCGCCGACGTCGACTCCCCACCAGCGCCGCGCCCGGATACGCCCGGAGGCGTCGGACGCCTGGCGTGCGCGGCCAAAAAAGAACGATAGCGGCTGGCCGCTGGAGCCACCGGTGTTGTACAGCGACGCGCCGCCCGGCACGCCGAGCCACGCGATCTGGTCCCGATTGTCGCGGGCGTCGGCGCGGCTCATGGTCGGCAGCCGACGGAACGCTTCCCAGGTCAGATCGGCGTCGGGGTCGATGCCGGCCGCGGCGATGCGCCGCGCGTGCCACGGACTGTGCGCTGCGGCCGTCCGCAGCAGCTCCGCCAGCCGGCGCAGCTGCAGCGCCTCGATC
>CALGWX010000092.1 GCA_937936215.1 uncultured Burkholderiaceae bacterium
CCCGCACCACGAAAACGAGATCGCGCAGAGCGAGGGCGCGTTCGACGAGCCGTTCGCCGAGGTGTGGATGCACTGCGGCGCGCTGCGGGTGGGCGAGGAGAAGATGTCGAAGTCGCTCGGCAACTTCTGGACCATTCGCGACGCGCTCGCCAAGTACGACGGCGAGGTGCTGCGGTTTTTCCTCGTCCGCTCGCACTACCGCAGCCAGGTGTCGTTTTCCGAGGAGCAGGTCGCCGAGGCCAAGGCCGCGCTGACGCGGCTGTACATCGCGCTGCGCGACGTGCCGCCGGCGGCTGGCGAGGTCGACTGGAGCGAGCCGCACGCGCAGCGCTTCGGCGTGGCAATGGACGACGACTTCAACACCGCCGAGGCGGTGGGAGTGCTGTTCGAACTGGCCAGCGAGGTCAACCGCACGAAGTCGGCGCTGTTGGCGCGGCAACTGAAGGGGCTGGGCGGGACGCTGGGACTTTTGCAGCGGGATCCGGTCAAGTTCCTGCAAGGCGGAGCGGTAACGGTTCGTCTGACCGGCCTGGAGGCCCGCGCAAGCGTTGGCGAACCCAGCGTACGCGTCGGCCCGGCGCAGGAGCGGATCGAAGAACTGATCGCCCAACGCGCCGCCGCCAAAAAAGCGAAGAACTTCGCCGAGGCCGACCGCATCCGCGCCGAGCTTGCGGCGCAGGGCATCGTGCTCGAAGACACGCCGTCGGGCACGACGTGGCGGCGGCAGTAAGCGGTGCCGCGGCCGGCGCAGGTGGCGGTGGGGTTCTGCCGTTGCAGCGGCGCCGAGGGCACGTTGCCGCGCCACGCCGCCTTGCACTCCGCGCCGCGCCCTGACGAGCGCATGACCGCCCGCGCTGCCAGCGGCGCAACGCCGCCGCGTGCGGCGCACCGCCGATGACCCGCCCGCTCTACTGGCCGCGCGCCCGTCGCGCGCTTGCCGCCGCCGACCCCGTGCTGGCGCGGATCATCCGCCGCCATCCACGCGTGGCGCTCGCCTCGCGCGGCGATCCCTTCGCCACGCTGGCGCGCTCGATCGTCGGCCAGCAGATCTCGGTCAAGGCCGCCGACGCGGTGTGGTCGCGGCTGGCGGCAAGCTGCCCGCAGCTGACGCCGCAGGCCGTGCTGCGCCGGCGCGCCAGCACGCTGCGCGCCTGCGGGCTGTCGGCGCGCAAGGTCGAGTACCTGCGCGACCTGGCGGCGCACTTCGCCGACGGCCGCATCGACCCGGCAGCCTTCGCGGCGATGGATGACGAGGCGATCATCGCGCGGCTCACCGACATCCGCGGCATCGGCCGCTGGACGGCGGAGATGTTCTTGATCTTTAACCTGCTGCGGCCTAATGTGCTGCCGCTCGACGACCTCGGGCTGCTGCGGGCGATCAGCCTGCACTACCTCGGCGGCGTGCCGACGCGCGAGCTGCTGGCGAAGCCGGGCCGCGAAGTGGTGACGCGGATCGCGGCGCCGTGGCAGCCGTGGTCGAGCGTGGCCACGTGGTACCTGTGGCGCAGCCTGG
The DNA here is from genome assembly GCA_937936215.1 of uncultured Burkholderiaceae bacterium. Classification (GTDB taxonomy): domain Bacteria; phylum Pseudomonadota; class Gammaproteobacteria; order Burkholderiales; family Burkholderiaceae_F; genus JADJWR01. The sequence continues at coordinate 1,514 of CALGWX010000092.1, forward strand.
ATCCGGTGCCGGTGGAATACTGAGAACAAGATGCCCAAGACGACCTTCCTGGACTTCGAGCAGCCGATCGCCGAACTTGAGGCCAAGATCGAGGAGCTGCGCTTCGTGCAGGACGACTCCGCGGTCGATATCTCCGAGGAGATCGAGCGGCTGCAGAAGAAGAGCCAGTCGCTGCTGAAGGACATCTACGCCAAGCTGACGCCGTGGCAGGTGGCGCAGCTGGCGCGGCATCCGCAGCGGCCGTACACGCTCGACTACGTCAACGACATCTTCACCGATTTCCACGAGCTGCACGGCGACCGCAGCTTCGCCGACGACGCCTCGATCGTCGGCGGCCTGGCGCGCTTCAACGGCCAGCCGGTGATGGTGCTCGGCCACCAGAAGGGCCGCGACACCAAGGAACGCACGTTGCGCAACTTCGGCATGAGCAAGCCGGAGGGCTACCGCAAGGCGCTGCGGCTGATGAAGCTGGCCGAGAAGTTCGGCCTGCCGCTGTTCACCTTCGTCGACACGCCGGGCGCGTATCCCGGGGTGGACGCCGAGGAGCGCAACCAGTCGGAGGCGATCGGCCGCAACCTCGCCGAGATGTCGCACCTGAAAGTGCCGATCATCGCCACCATCATCGGCGAGGGCGGCTCCGGCGGCGCGCTGGCCATCGCGGTGGCCGACCACGTGCTGATGCTGCAGTACGCGACCTACTCGGTGATCTCGCCCGAGGGCTGCGCCTCGATCCTGTGGAAGAGTGCGGAAAAGGCGCCGGAGGCGGCCGAGGCGCTGGGCCTGACCGCGCACCGGCTCAAGGCGCTGGGGCTGATCGACCGCATCGTCGCCGAGCCGCTGGGCGGCGCGCACCGCGACCCGAAGCAGATGTCCGCGCTGCTGAAGCGCGCGCTGGCCGACAGCCTGCGCCAGCTGCAGGCGATGAAGCCGCGGGAACTGCTCGCGGCGCGCCATGCCCGTCTGCTCGGCTATGGCAAGTTCAAGGAAACGACTCCCGAAGCCTGACCCCGTCGAGCAGAAACTGCTCGACGCGCTGCGCGACGCGGTCGCCGAGCACCTCGATCGCCAGCCCGCCGGTGCGCCGGCAGACCGTGGCGCGCCGCTGCTGCTGGCCGTCAGCGGCGGCCGCGACTCGATGGCGTTGCTCGACGCCGCCTGCCGGCTGCGTCGCGCCCGTGCCGCCGGCTTCTCGCGGCTGCTGGCCGCGCACGTGCACCACGGCCTGTTCGCCGAGGCCGACCGCTGGGCCGAGTTCTGCCAGCGCGCCTGCGAGCGCCTGGACGTGCCGCTGCACGTGGCGCGTGTGCGCGTGCGGCCGCACGGCCGCGGCATCGAGGACGCGGCGCGCGAGGCCCGCTACGAGGCGCTCGCCGCCTGCGCCTTGGCGCAGGGCGCGGGCGCCGTGCTGACCGCGCATCACCTCGACGACCGCATCGAGACGTTTCTCATGATGTGGATGCGCGGCGCCGGCATCGACGGGCTGACTGGCTTCGTCGCGGCGCGGCCGTTCACGGCCGACGTGGCGCTGCTGCGGCCGTGGCTGGCGGTGCCGCGCGCCGAGAT
>CALGWX010000093.1 GCA_937936215.1 uncultured Burkholderiaceae bacterium
CGGGTGCCATCCTTCTCGATCCGCTCGAGCTGATCGACCGGCTCGTGGTGCTGATTCCGCCGCCGCGCATCCACCGCCACCGTTACCACGGCGTGCTCGCTGCCAACGCCCGGCTGCGGGCCGCGGTGACCGCGCGCGCCAATCAGGCCGTCGAGGGAGTCGTGGCCATCCCCCCGCCACCCGAAAACCGGCAAGAGGAATCGGCCGCTGCCCGCGCACGTTCCGCCGCCGTGCGCATGTGGGCAGCACTGCTGGCTCGTATCTACGAGGTCTTCCCGCTCGTGTGTCCCAACTGCAAAGGCAAGATGCGCCTGATCGCCTTCATCACCGATCCAACGAGACTGGCACGAACACCCGGAACGCTTCTGCCGGGTAGTGCCACATTTTGTCCTTGCCAAGCCCCGTCCTCGGGGCGTACATAGGCTCCAACGTGATTGGAGTGCCTATCCACTACATAGGCTCCAGCGTGATTGGAATGCCTATCCACATCGTCAATCCAGAAGCGCCGGAAGACGCCCCAATCGTATGCCCTGGCCTCCAGCTCGCGGCGCATCTCGCACAACCGCGTCTCCAGGTGGTACTCGAACTCCCGAACCTCCTGCCGATCGCGCTTGCCGTGGCTGGCGCCGAGAAAGGCACGGTACAGGTTGTTGAAGTCGAGGATCTGCGAAAACAGGTTTTTTGCTCGATGCATCTTTGACGGCGCGGTGCGCGGTGGGCCCGACGTTCGATGCTTCTACTAGCCGGGCCCGCCGCTCTTGCTATTCGGCGTGCCTCCCCAAAGAGTCACGCCAGGGACATGAGCCCTGTCATCCCATTGCCACAGGCACCGTCTCCGTGAAGGCGGTGCGGACCGGCCGCCGGGCTAGCCGCCGGCTGCCAGCGTCTTCCCGGGCAGGATAACTAGCGGGCGCAACGGAAGCCGATGGCGGGGCCCGAGGCGGACGGCTGGCCGGTGCCAAAGACCGTGAGCGGACCGGCATCCGTACCGAGGCTGAAGTAGCCGCCGCGCAGCAGCGCACCGGGTTCACCCGTAGTGGCCGCTCCACCCAGGCACTGGCTGTCGCCAGTAGGGCTGACGCCCGCGCTCCAGCTTCCACACGCCGTCGAGCGCGGCACCCAGTCCGCCACCCACTCGTACAGGTTGCCCACCATGTCGAAGGCACCGTCCGTCGACACGCAGCTGCTGCGTGAACCGGTGGTTGCAACCACGAACGTGCTCGCCGTGTTGCAGTTCGTCGTGCCGTTATCCGGCCCCGGGTCCGGCGTGCCAGCCACCGCCGCCTGCCACTCCGCGTTCGACGGCAAGCGCTTGCGTGAGTTCTTGCACGCCTGCTGTGCCTGGAACCAGGTGGCGTACGCCGCCGGCGTCACCCCGGGCAGACTCACCGCGAATATGTCGGCGCAGTTCTGGCCGCTGTCCGCGCACGGCGCGTAGTCGTCGCCCGCCGTGCCGAGCGGTGTGGCCCCGGCCGCCGTCAGGTCCGCTAGGGTGGCTTTTCCCTGCCGGATCTTCTTCACCAGCGAGGCGTTCATGATCGGATCGACGCGCCACACGCTCGCCTCGTACTTGTCCATGCACACCGTCCCCGAGATGACAGAGTCCACCGGACACTTCTTCAGCGGACCCGACGGCGGACCGGCGGCAACCGCCGCGCTCGCTAGCAGCACGACTGCTGCCGAAACACCCACACTTCGCAACACTCTCTCCATGGCTCCCTCGAATCTTGCCGGCAGTACCATTCACCTCGCCCCGCCCCGGCGTTGGCGTTGGCGTTGGCGTTGAGAATGCGCCCGCAAGCCCAAGCTTGTCAAGGATATTTCGTGGCGACCGCGGCATCGCGTACCAGTGCCCGGCGCGGCCGGCAAAGCCTGGAGGAATCGTGCAAACTCCGGCGCCACCCGGGGCGGCGCTCTCACGAGTGGCAGCGGCGGCGAAATGTAGTATCGTGAGGAGCGTGATTGCCAAACCGTGGAGTGACGTCGGAGGGGCGCGTACTCTATGCCGCGTGAAAGGGCCGCTACAGGAACACCTGAGGAATGGCTGGTCCGGGCGAGGAGCAACCTTGCCCGCGCGGCGCAACCGAAACCCGAGGCAGCGTTGTGGGAAGATGTTTGCTTCGATTGCCAACAGGCTGCGGAGAAGGCGGTAAAAGCCGTCCTGGTCCGATACGACATCGAGTTTCCGAAGACCCATGACATCCGCGCGCTTCTGACCTTGCTCGAGCGGGCGAGGTACGATTCTTCGGCGGCTACCCGTTCGACCGCGATGTGACTACCGATAGCTCGATTCGCGCGAGCGCGGCGGGAGAGATGTGGCGGGCCTGGTCTCCAGCGAAAAACTCGCGGTCACCGGCTCCGCGCCGACTTTGACCTCGGTAACGGATTCGCCCAAGGCTGCCCGCGCCCGATCATGCCATGCCGAGACGCGGTGCGAGTCCGGCGGCACGTCGTGCAGCACGAATGCACCGGTCTCGTCGGTGAGTGCGAAGTACGGTGTCGGGACGACCACGATCGCGGCCGACATCCAGTCGTGGATATTGCAGCCGATCTTCACGACACCCGGATCGGGGAAACGCACGGGCGCCGGCTCTTCTTTGTAAAGCGGCACCTCGGACGAGCGCACCCGGGCAAAGGAGTAGACGTGATGATGCACCTGGTCCCGATTGGGAAATCGCACGGCGCTGCCGGCCACGATCGGCAGCACCCGCGGCATGAACTGCAGGTCGACCTGGTCCATGATCGCGGGCTCCTCGGGTGGCGCGAACGCCGCGCCGGCGGGCATCGCGGTCAGGAAGACCACGGCCTGACGCAAGGGCTCGCCATCAGAAGTATTCACCTGTCCACGGATCTCTCCCGCAAACGCACCAAGCGGTGCGCCGAGCGGCACGCCGAACAGCGTCGCGCCCAGCATCAGCCGGCCGCATGCCGTGCGGATCCAATCCATTCCCGGTCGCGCCATCCGTCCGTCTTGCCGTCGCATTTTCCCTCCGCCCCGGCCGTCAAAGCGTCAGGCGGTAGCTGAGCTGAACGAGCAGCTCGTTGGATTCTTCGGGCAGGGCCAGAGCAAGGCGCGCGACGCGATCACTGGTCACGTAGAGCAGTTCCATCGTGACGCTTTGATGCGCGAACAGGTCGACACGATACGCGGCGGTCCAGGCCCGACCCGATTCCTCGTTGTCGTCGCCGGGCGTGGTGTCGCGATCATCGACACCGAAGCGGTCGAAGCGGGCGGTCAATCGATGACGCCCGATCTTGCGGCTGGCCAGGGCGTAGTAGGCCCAGAAATCGAGGTCGACGAGCGTGCGTCCGGCGCCCATGCGCGTATCGCCGTAGAAAAACTGGGCGAGCACATCGACGCCGGCGGCGCCGAGCCAGCGGGCCCCGCCACTGATGAAACGGGTATCCCAGGAGTACTGGCCGTTTTCGATGCGCACCGGGTCGCCGTGCGAGTCGTAGCCGAGCAGTCGAACCGACAGGCTCTCCCGGTAATCCCAACCGCCGAACAGGTACAGCCCGGCCCGGCTGTCGATCTCCACGAACGGCTCGACCACCGGGCTCTGGCGAGCGAAGGCGCCGCCGGGCCGGATCGAGGGAATCGGCGCGAGCGGCAGGCGGTCAAGCAGACCCGTACGCCGATCGTGCAGCGACCAACCGCGCCAGGCGAGCAGACTGCCAGCCGGGTCGTTAGAGGCAAAGCCGGCGGCACTGAGCGAGAAACGATGCTCCTCGCCGGCGTGCTCGACGCTGCCTTCGATGCCGAGCGTGCGCAACTCGTCTGCCACCCGGCTGTTGATCGCCGACGGCGTCAGGCTTTACGGGCTCGTCCACGCCACCCCGTCATTCTCCAGAGATACCGGCGGGAAGAACGCCCCGGCCAGGACTTTGAAGCACAGCGGGGACTTGGGAACCGGACGGTAGCGAAGAAACGCTTCCACGATATCGACGGCGTTCTGCTGCTCGGGATCGTACTTGAGATGCACCGCAGCGGAGACCTCGCCGCTCAGCCGCGGCCGGATGACGAGTGATGCCTCGCCGACCGCAACTTCCTCGCCCCTCCCCTGCTCGGGACTCTGCCCGTAACGCGTCTTGCCGAGCCCACCGGCGAGCCAGCTGCGCGTATCGTCCTCGAAGCCCACACGGGCATCGAGCAGCAAGTCGAGCTCGAGGTCGGGATATGGACCGGCGGCACACGCCGGAACCGCACACAGGATCGCAACCCATGCGATCAGCAGACTGCGAAAAACCATTCTCCTCCCCACCAGGCAGGCGAAGTAGGGGATGCCGCGGATGAAGCTCTTCGTGCCGTCGATCGGATCGACGATCCAGCGCGCGCCGGTTCCCTCGCGCGCGCCGTGCTCCTGGCCGAGGATGCCGTGGTCGGGAAACGTTTCGCGCAGGACTGCGACGATGCGTTCTTCGGTTTCGCGGTCGGCGATCGTCACCGGGGAGGCATCGCTCTTCTGCTCGACGGCGAGGTCGGTGCGAAAGTGGCGCATCGCCACTTCGCCGCCGGCGCGCGCGGCACGGATCGCGGTTTTGGAGGCGGGCGTCCATGCCCGCCTCTCTATCAGCAAGCGGCCGGGTGTCGAACGAAAGGCGAGGAGCGACGGTCACCTCCTCGAGAACCTCCGCAGGTGCTCGGCCGTGTGCGAGCCGCGGCAGTCGAGCAATCCGGTGACGGGGCCCATGTAGACCACCCGGCCGCCGCCGGCGCCGCCTTCGGGTCCGAGGTCGATCACCCAGTCGGCTTCCTTGAGGATGTCGAGGTTGTGCTCGATGGTGACGACGGTGTTGCCGAGATCGACGAGGCGGTGGAGGACACGGATGAGGTGTTCGATGTCGGCGAAGTGCAGGCCGGTGGTGGGCTCGTCGAGGGCGTAGAAAGTCCGCCCGCGCGACTCCTTGCCGAGTTCGTAGGCGAGCTTGATGCGCTGCGCCTCGCCGCCGGACAGCGTGTTGCTGCCCTGCCCCAACGTCAGGTAGCCGAGGCCGATGTCGGCGAGCAGCCGCAGCGGCCGCGCCACGTCGGGGACGGCGGCGAAGAAGTCGGCCGCCTCCTCGACGTGCATGGCGAGCACCTGGGCGATGTTCTTGCCACCATACGTCACGGCGAGGGTCTCCTCGTTGAAGCGCTGCCCGAAGCGCAGGCGCGGCAGGATCTCCTTCATGACGTTGGAGGCGATGGCCGCATCGCGGGCGCCGAACTCGTACCGGGACAGGGTGCGGTGGGCATCGGCGACGGGTTCCTGAACGGTTTCCCAGATCGTCCGCCCCAGCACGCGCACCGCTTGCGCGCGGTCGTTGAGCCGCCGCCCCTGACAGCTCTCGCACGCACGTTCGCTCTGCAGGCGGCGCAGGCCTTCCCCGGCTTCGCCGGATTCGATCAGCGCCAGCAACTCGCCCGAGAGTCCGGGCTGGCCGTTGCCTTCGAACAGCAGGCGGCGCTGGCGCTCGGTCAGCCGGGCGAACGGCTTGTGGAGCGGGATGTCCCAGCGCCGCGCCACGGCGGCCACGGCGCGCTGCGCCCTGCTGCCGCGCGGTTCGAGTGCTTCGCGCAGCGCCGCTCCGACCGGCAGCTCGGGGTCGGCGATCAGTGCCGCCGGCCGCTACTTCTTGCGGCGCGACGCCGAGCTGGCCGGGCGGGTCCTGCAGGTCTTCCTGCGCGCGGTCGAGGCGAAGCTGCGCGCCGCCAGCCCCGGTGCGCCGGCCGGTGCTCGCTTCGGCGGCGTGACCTTCGTGCAGCGCTTCGGCTCGGCGCTCGATTGCCACCTACACTTCCACTGCTGCCTGATCGACGGCGTGTTTGCCGCCGCCGCGGACGGTATGCGCTTCTTCGCGGCAACCGGGCTCGACGAGGGCATGGTGGCGGCGGTACAGGAAGCGGTGCGCGGGCGGGTGCTCGACCTCTTCGAGAAACCGGCGCTTCTCGACGACGAGGCGACCGCAAACATGCGTGGCTGGTCTCACGCCGGTGGGTCCTCGCTCGACGCAAGCATCCGTATCGAGGCCT
>CALGWX010000094.1 GCA_937936215.1 uncultured Burkholderiaceae bacterium
CAAGCCGAAGGTGCTGTTCGAGGTCGGCGAGATGGTGCGCGTCAAGGACGGCCCGTTTGCGGACTTCAACGGCACTGTCGAGGAGGTCAACTACGACAAGAACCGCGTGCGCGTGTCGGTGACCATCTTCGGTCGCTCCACGCCGGTGGACCTGGAGTTCGGCCAGGTTGAAAAGGTTTGAGTTCGCGCAGCGAACGCAAACCTTTCGGCGGAGGCTAACCGGCGGAGCCGATTAAGCCCGCGCAGCGGGCGGCCGAAGCCAAAAGGCGTGACTTTTTTGCCGCTCGCCGCGGCCGAGTTCGATCCGCGTCAGGGATCGGGGAAGGCAACACGACGAGGAGTCGAAGTAGGGCGCGCCCGAACCGACGTTTGCACTCGGGGAGTCATTGAATGGCCAAGAAGATCGTCGGTTTCATCAAGCTGCAGGTGCCGGCCGGCAAGGCGAATCCCTCGCCGCCGATCGGCCCCGCGCTCGGTCAGCGCGGGTTGAACATCATGGAGTTCTGCAAGGCGTTCAACGCCCAGACGCAGGGCATGGAACCGGGGCTGCCGATCCCGGTGGTCATCACGGCGTACGCGGACAAGAGCTTCACGTTCGTGATGAAGACGCCGCCGGCGACGATCCTGATCAAGAAGGCGGCCAAGATCGAGAAGGGTTCGGCGCGGCCGCACACCGACAAGGTCGGCAAGATCACCCGCGCCCAGGCCGAGGAGATCGCCAAGGCCAAGATGCCGGACCTCACCGCCGCCGACCTCGACGCTGCGGTGCGCACGATCGCCGGCTCCGCCCGCAGCATGGGCATCACGGTGGAGGGGGTCTGACCATGCCGCGACTGTCCAAGCGCACCCGGGCGATCCGGGCCAAGGTCGAGCAGAACAAGAGCTATCCGGTCGATGCGGCGCTGGCGCTGATCAAGCAGACGGCGACCGCCAAGTTCGACGAGTCGGTCGACGTCGCGGTCGTGCTCGGCGTCGACGCCAAGAAGTCCGACCAGGCCGTGCGCGGCTCGGTCGTGCTGCCCGAGGGCACCGGCAAGACGGTGCGGGTGGCGGTGTTCGCGCAGGGCGCCAAGGCCGAGGAAGCCAAGGCCGCCGGCGCGGACGTGGTCGGCTTCGACGACCTCGCCGCTAAGGTCAAGGATGGCTTCATGGACTTCGACGTCGTTATCGCCTCGCCCGATGCGATGCGGGTGGTCGGCCAGTTGGGCCAGATCCTCGGGCCGCGCGGGCTGATGCCGAACCCGAAAGTGGGCACCGTCACCAACGACGTCGCCGGCGCGGTGAAGAACGCGAAGGCCGGCCAGGTGCAGTTCCGCACCGACAAGGGCGGCATCGTTCACTGCACGATCGGCCGCGCGTCGTTCGACGCGGCGCGGCTGCGCGCCAACCTGGCGGCGCTGATCGAGGCGCTGAACAAGGCCAAGCCGGCGTCCAGCAAGGGCGTTTTCGTGCGCAAGATTTCGCTGTCCTCGACGATGGGCATCGGCGTTCGCGTCGATCAGGCCAGCCTTAACGCTTGAGATAGAGGGTTTCGTGGGCCCGGCAAAGGCCGGGTCCGAACAGGGCTTTGGGCAGCGCCGCTGGCAACGGCGGCGCCGCTGTCAAAGACCGCTGGAAGAAGCGGGGTGCGGGCGCCGTGGCAGGCGTGAAGCGTTCCGGCTCCGCTTCGTTAATCACCGGCACTGGCGGCGAGTCGTCACGCCTCGCGACACCGGCCCGCCGCCGTGTTGTCCGGATCCAGCGCAGACGGCGCACCCGAAGAGAGTTTTTGCGTTGTGCGCCCCGCAAGGGGCAAGCGGCTCAAGGGCATCTCGATTGGTCGCCGGATTTTGAGGCAGGTGCGAAGCCGAAAGGCCAAGCACCCATTGAGAAGATGGAGCCAGTACCGTGGGTATGAACCGGCAGCAAAAGGCGGCCAAGGTCGAGGAAGTCTCCGCCCTCGTGGCGAAGGCGCACACGATCGTCGTGGCCGAATACCGTGGGCTGGACGTGGGCTCGGTCACCAAGCTGCGCAAGCAGGCGCGCAGCGCAGGTGTCCAGTTGCGGGTGCTGAAGAACACTCTGGCGCGGCGCGCCATCACCGGAACCGCATTTTCCGGCCTGTCCGACAAACTGGTCGGGCCGCTGATGTACGGGTTCTCGGCTGACCCGGTCGCCGCCGCCAAGGTGCTCGCCGCATTCGCGAAGGAAAACGACAAGCTCGTTCTCAAGGGCGGCGCGATGCCCAACTTCGTCATGGACGAAGGGGGCGTCAAGGCGCTGGCAACGATGCCCAGCCGCGAGGAACTGCTCGCCAAGCTGATGGCCACGATGCAGGCGCCGATCGCTCAGTTCGTCCGCACGCTGAACGAGGTGCCCGCGCGCCTCGTTCGCACGCTGGCGGCTGTGCGCGACGCCAAGGAGCAGCAGCCCGCTTGAGCCCCGTCCGCATTTCGATTCACGCATTCACAACGCAACAGGAGTCTTGTCATGGCACTTTCGAACGCTGAAATCCTCGACGCGATCGCCGCCAAGTCGGTCCTCGAGGTCGCTGAACTGATCAAGATGATGGAAGAGAAGTTCGGCGTTTCCGCCGCCGCTGCCGCGGTGGCGGTGGCCGCACCGGCGGGCGGCGCGGCCGCCGCGGCGCCGGTGGAGGAGCAGACCGAGTTCACGGTCATCCTGGCCGAGGCCGGCGCCAACAAGGTCAACGTCATCAAGGCGGTGCGCGAGTTGACCGGCCTGGGCCTGAAGGAGGCCAAGGACCTGGTCGACGGCGCGCCCAAGCCCGTCAAGGAGGGCGTGAGCAAGGCCGACGCCGAGGCGGCGAAGAAGAAGCTGGAGGATGCCGGCGCCAAGGTGCAGGTCAAGTAACTGGTGGTCACGGCGGCCGCGGCGCGACCGCGGCCGCCTCGAAGTCTTCGCCGGAAGGCTTCGATGCGTGCTCTGGCCGGAACCGGTCCCG
>CALGWX010000095.1 GCA_937936215.1 uncultured Burkholderiaceae bacterium
GTCCGGCTCGCGATCGAGGGCGGCTGCAACGCCGTGGCCTCCACGCTCGGCGTGCTGGGAGCGGTCGCGCGCAAGTACGCGCACAAGATCCCGTTCATCCTCAAGTTCAACCACAACGAGTTCCTGAGCTACCCCAACACCTACGACCAGTCGCTGTTCGCCTCGGTCGAGCAGGCCTTCGAGATGGGCGCGATCGCGGTGGGCGCCACCGTGTATTTCGGCTCGGCCGAGTCGCGGCGACAGATCTGGGAGGTGTCGCAGGCGTTCCGCCGCGCGCACGAGCTAGGCATGGTCACGATCCTGTGGTGCTACCTGCGCAACAGCGCCTTCAAGCAGGGCGACGTGGACTACCACCTGTCGGCCGACATGACCAGCCAGGCCAACCACCTCGGCGTGACCATCGAGGCGGACATCATCAAGCAGAAGATGGCCGAGAACAACGGCGGCTTCAACGCGGTGAAATTCTCGAAGACCAGTTCCAAGGTCTACAGCGACCTGACCTCGGACCACCCCATCGATCTATGCCGCTACCAGGTGGCCGGCTGCTACATGGGCCGCGCGGGGCTGATCAACTCCGGCGGCGAGTCGAAAGGCGCCGGCGACCTGGCCGCCGCCGTACGCACGGCGGTGATCAACAAGCGCGCCGGCGGCATGGGGCTGATCTCCGGCCGCAAGGCGTTCCAGAAGCCGATGGCCGAGGGCGTGCAACTGCTGCACGCGATCCAGGACGTCTACCTGTCGAAGGAGATCACGATCGCGTAGCGGCGCGGCGCGCGGCGGCCGCCTTGCGCCCCCAGACGAGCACGTAGGCGGTCCCGGAGGCGACCACGGTCGCCGCCGTGGCGTACAGCAGCGCGGGATACCAGGCGCCCTCGTCGAGGTGTCCCGCCGCCAGACCCAGCACCAGGGCGAGGAAGACGAACTCCAGCGCCGTGTTCAGCTTGGAGATCCAGCTCGGCGCGACCTCCACCTCGCCGATGGTGAAGTGGTAGGCGGCGGCCCCGGCGACGATCAGCACGTCGCGGCCGACAGCAAGCAGCGTGAACCACCAGGGCAGCCAGCCCTGCATTGCCAGCAGCACGGTGATGGCCAGCATCGTCAGCTTGTCGGCCAGCGGATCGGCGATTGCGCCGAAGCGGCTGCGGACGTTCCACCGCCGCGCCAGCCAGCCATCGACCGCGTCGCCGACGCCGCAGGCGACGAAGAGCAGGAATGCCGGCTGATAGTCGCGCTTGAACACCAGCCACGCCAGCACGGGGATCAGCGCCGTGCGCAACACGGTGATGGCATTGGGCAGGTGTCTCATCGGCCCTAACCCGGATGTTTCACGAGGTCGCCCACGAATGTGTGATTTCGTCAGCTTCGTCAAGGGCTTGCGGCAGGTGAACCGCGTATCCACTTTGGCTCGTTGGGGCGACGCGGGGTTGCGCGGCGCCTGCGCGGTCAGCTTGCGCTCAAGTGCTCGCAAAGGCCCGCCAGCCTTTGCTGCGCCCCTCTCGCGCAACCTGCCGCGCGCATCCGTGCGCGCAATTGCCGCGTCCCTCGTGAAATATCCGGGCTAAGCGTCGCCTTCACCAGCTTGGAGCGTAACCGACCGGCCGCGACAAAGGCGGTCGGCCTCAAGCGGGCGGGCGCGCGGGCTCGCGCCCGAGCTACAGCGCGTCGAAGGCGGCGGCAATTCGGCGGCGCTGCGCCGCGTCGGGCAGGGGACCGAGCAGCGCGCCCATGTTTTGCGCCGCATGTTCCGGGTTGGTCGTCGCCGGGATGGCGCAGGTCACCGCCGGATGGGCGAGGATCCACTTCAGGAACACCTGCGCCCAGTTGGCGCAGCCGACCTCGCGCGCGGCCGCCGGCAACGGCCGGTCGCCGACACGGTTGAACAGCAGCCCGCCGTCGAAAGGCCGGTTGACGATCACCGCCACCCCGCGGTCGGCCGCCAGTTCGATCAGCGGCAACGCCGAGCGGTCGGCGAGGTTGAGCGTGATCTGCATGAAGTCGATCGGCTCGCGCCGCAGGACGGCTTCCATCTCGTCGTGCTTGCGGCCGTGCGACGTGGTCACCCCGATGTAGCGCACGCGGCCGCGATCCTTCCACTCGCGCAGCGTGCGCAGGTGCTCGTTCCAGTTGAGCAGGTTGTGCACCTGCATCAGGTCGAACCGGCGCGGCTCGGCGCCCGGCACGCGGCCGTCGGCGCCAACGCCCCACAGGCGCAGCGACTCGGCCATCTGCGTTGGCCCGATGCGGCCGAACGCCGTCCACACCTTGGTCGCCGTAAACAACCGGCCGCGATGCTCGACCTGCGGCAGCAGCTCGCCGAGCAGGCGCTCGGCGCGGCCGTACATCGGCGATGAGTCGATCATGCCGCCGCCCGCCGCGAAGAACGCCTGCAGCACCTGCAGGCGGCGCGTGCGCTGAACCACCTCGTCGCCGACGTCGAACGTCAGCCAGGTGCCGAGGCCAACGGCGCGGATCGTCTCGCCAGACTTCGGGATCGGACGGCGAAGCAGCTCGCCGGACGCGGCCAACCGGGGCCAGGGCGCGGCAAGGGCCGGAACCGTGGCCAGCAGTTCACGTCGCCTCATGGCCGCGTTGCCTCCCGCCGCAGGGGCAACCGGCGCGCCCGCGGCCGCTCACCGCCGCGGCGGCCGTCACCGCGCGACGCCACGTTCAGCCGACGGCGTCGATGGCCGTCCCGCGCCCTGGGATCGCAGCCGGACACGGTCCGATCGACGCCGACAAAGGCAGCACCGAACGGCCTAGCGCGGCCGCGTACCCCCTCGCCCCCAATCAGCGGGAGGCCACATCCCGCCGGACTTGCAACACTTCGGCTGCCGGATACGAAGGCCCCGCGGGCGAGGGAGCCCGCTGCGCTAGTCGAACAGGAAGATCGCCGAGCCGCCGCCGACCAGATTGAAGCGGTCCATCGGCATCGGTGTGATCTCAGCCGTCTCGGTGGCGTTCACGGCGACCGCTTCCTTTTCCAGCGGGGTTTGGGTTGCGACCGGGAGTGTCTCGACGTTCATGGCTGGGCTCTCTCGATTGAATGACGCGGGCATGTGGATGTGGGGTTCAGACCGTGACTGGCGCGCCGCATCCAGTGGTCGGGGCGATGGTAAATGCGAGCAGCCGATTTGCTGACTAGGCGCGTCGAAGAGGTGGTAGCCGCTCTGGGTGATGCCGACCTGCGGACGAGGGAGGCGACGCTGCAGGCGCTCGTCCGTGCCGTCCGGTCGCTGCCCAACCTGGCGGCGGGCGAGGCCAACGTCGAGGCCGCTGAGCACTATGGCCGACTGCTTCGTCAGTTCCCGGCCACGTCGCAACGTGCCGTTCAGGTCGAGGGACTGCTCCAGGCGGCGCGGGTCCTGTTCGCCTACGGCTCGGCGGCGCGGGCAGCCGCCCTCGCTCGACACGCGCTCGAGTTGGCGCGTCACCTCGGCGACCCGGAGTTGCACCGCCAGGCCGCCAACAATGCCGCCGGCTATTGCCTCAGGGTGCGCGACATCGCCGGAGCGCTCTGCCTGCTCGAGGAGGCGCACGGCGTGTGCCAAGCCAATCGCCTCGAAGAAGGCCGGCTGCGCACGCTGTCGAACATGGCCGCCTGCCTGCAGGAAGCCGGGTATTACGACCGCGCCATCGAGGTCAGTCAGCGGCTCGTCGGCATCGGCGACACATCGATTCCGGCCATCCGTGAACTCGAAGCCGCCGCGCTCGGCAACCTGGTCCACTGCCACCTCGCGCGCGGCGAACTGGAGGCCGCCCTGGCGGCTGGCGAGCGTGGCGCCCGACTGCTGGACGCCGGGAGCGCGACCTTCACGCCGCTGGCGCGGCACCAGTTCGAGAGCTTCTTCAACGCCGCGCTGCTCGAAGCGGGGCGCACCGCCGAGGCGAAAGCGCGGCTGCGACGGCTGCGCGAGGAGCAGCTGCCGGTGACACCGCACACCGAGGTGCTCTTCGCGCTGACGCAGGGCCTTTGCGAGACGTTCTCGGGCCAGGCCGATATCGGCATTTCCCGCCTGGAGCAGCTGCTGCCGCGGGCGGAGAAGGTCGGCTGGTATGTCGATGACGTGCTGCGCGCGTTGGTCCGCGCCCACGAGCGCAGCGGCGACCTCCGGCGTGCGCTCGAATACGTCGATCAGCTCACCCGCTACTTCGGCGCGATGCGCACGCGCCAGCTGCACCAGCAACTGGCGCAGATTCAGCAGGAAGCGCTTGGCGAACTCGATCCCGCCTCCCATGCCGAGGTGCTCCTCGGCGCGCAGGCGGCGGACCTGCGGGTCAGGAGCTTCCACCAGAGCGTGGCCGAGCGCGAGCGGACGCTGCTGGAGAACTGGGCGGTGGCCGTGTCGCTGATCGACGACGAAACCGGCCGGCACTGCTTCCGCGTCGGCCGTCTCGCGTACCTGATGGCGCAGAGGCTGGGCTTCGACCGCGCGCGGGCCGACCGGGTGGAGATGGCGGCGCGGATGCACGACATCGGCAAGATCGGCGTCAACCACCAGATCCTCTTCAAGCCGTCGATGCTGACCGAGGCGGAGCGCATCATCATCCGCAAGCACCCGGCGATCGGTGCCGAGATGCTGTCGAAGGCAACGCATCCCGGCGCGAAGCTCGCCGCCACGGTGGCATTGACCCACCACGAGTGGTGGGACGGCACCGGTTACCCGAACGGGCTGCGCGGCGAGGCGATCCCGATCGAAAGCCGCATCGTCGCCCTGGCCGACGTCTACGACGTGCTGACCAGCGGGCGGCCCTACAAGCAGGCCTGGTCGCACCGGATGGCGGTGGACGAGCTGCGTTTCATGGGTGGCCGGCAGTTCGATCCCCACCTGGTCGGGATCTTCATCGAGGTGGTCGACGAGTACGTCGCTGCCCATGGCGACGCCGGCGACGACGCCTATCGCCTGGCCGTGCGCGACTGCGCCCTGCTGAACCGGCGCGACAGCATCCAGCGGCTGCTCGAAACCGCCGCCTGACGCTCGCGAGCGCCGGGCCACGTCTCCCGTCCGCCGGCGGCCAGACGCCGCCACCGGCAACTTGCGGCCCCTTGCGGCTTGCCGTTGCCGGGGGATTTGCGTTCGCGGCGCGTCGGACGAGACTGTGCGGCGCGGCCGACGCCGCATTCGGAACGTGGTCGCTGCGCCGGTCGCCCTGCACCCCAAGGAGGCCGTCATGACCGCGCAAGACATTCCATCGCTACTCCGCAGGCATCCGATCTCGAAGGACTTCCAGCCGCCGCAGCTCGAGCGCCTGGCGGCGGAGGCACGGCTGGTGCGCTTCGCGCCGGATGAGGTCATCTTCCGCGCCGGCGAGCCGTGCCCCGACTTCTTCCTGATCCTCGACGGCCGGGTCGCGCTCGAACTGCCGGTGGCCAGGCGCATGCTGCACATCCAGACGCTCAGCGACGGCGACGAGTTCGGCTTCTCGGCACTGATCATGGGCCGGCCGATGACCTTCCAGGCGCGGGCGCTGCAGCCGGTGCAGGCGCTCGCCTTCGACGGCGCCCGTCTGCTCGCCGCCTGCCACGACGACCCGGAACTCGGCTTCGGCCTGATGCGGCGGCTGCTGCTGCTCGTCACCGAGCGGCTCGACGCCACCCGGTTGCAGCTGATGGACACCTACTCGCCAGTGGCGGCGCGGGCGGGGGCGTAGGAAGACGCTCTCGCTCAACAGCGAGGGGCACGGCAGGCGTCGCGCGAAGCGAAGGCACCGCGGGGGTCCCGCGCCCATCGCGGGCGTTTTGCGCGGCCTCGCCCCGAGCTACAGCCCGCCGAGCAGTCCGCCCGGGTACACCATCAGCACCACGGTCGGCACCAGGCACACCGCGGTGGCGCCGAGGGCGAGCGTGGCCGCCCGCTGCGGCGCCAGTCCCTCGGGCGTAGGGCTCATGAACATGTAGAGCAGCACGCGCAGGTAGAAGTAGATGCCGAGGTAGCTGCCGACCAGGCCCAGCACCGCGTAGAGCGTGTAGCCGGCCTCGATCACGTTGCGGAAGATCAGGAACTTGGCGACGAAGCCGGGC
>CALGWX010000096.1 GCA_937936215.1 uncultured Burkholderiaceae bacterium
GACGTACTCGCCCGCCGCGGCGGCCTGCGCGTCGATCTCGCGCTCGCGCGTGGCATCGCGGGCGCGCAACTGCTCGATCCACCCCTCGCGCCGGGCGCGCTTGCCTACGAGGTCGGCGAGCGCCAGCAGCGACAGCGCCGCGTCGCCGATCAGCGCCACGTCCGGCCGCCGGTTCAGCCGCGCATCCCTGCGGCTCCGGTTGGCGGCGACGAGCCTGGCGCTGCGGCGAACGTGGCGGCCGTAGTCGAGGCGGAAATCGCACGGCACGCCGGCCAGCAGCACGCAGTCGGCCTCGCGCAGCGCGTTGCGGCGGGCGTGCCGCATCTGCAGCGGATGGTCGCGCCCGAGCAGGCCGCGCGCCATGCCGGACAGGTACACCGGCACGCCCAGCGCGGTGAGCGCCGCCGCGAGTTCCGGCAGCCGGTCGACCGCCAGCACCGCCTGGCTGCCGACCACCAGCAGCGGCCGCTGCGCGGCCGCCAGCGCCTGCGCGGCCTCGGCGATGGCGCGATCGGCAGCGCGCGGCAACTCCGGCGCCTTGACCTCCGGCGCCGACATGTGGCCGCTGCCTGCGAACATGCGCTCGGCGTGCCGGTTCAGGTACCAGCGGAGCAGCCGGTCGGCGAGCGACGCGCCCTTGCCCGCCGCATCCGCGTACCACTGCCGCACCAGCGCCTCGTCGTACAGCAGGTCCACCGCGCATTCGACGAACACCGGCCCCGGCACGCCCTCGGCCGCCAGCCGCAGCCCCTGCTCGACCATCGCGTCCAGTTCGGCCACGCGGCGGGCGCGAAACGCGCGCTTTACATGCGGCGCCACCAGCGGCCGCTGGTCGATGTCCTGCAGCGCGCCGCGGCCCTGCAGCGCGGTGGGCGCGGCGCCGCCGAGCAGCAGCAGCGGGCTTTGCGCCAGCTGCGCGTTCTTCAGCGCGGTGATGGTGTTGGTGAGCCCCGGGCCGGCGGTCACCGCCGCCACGCCGGGGGTTCCGGTCAGCCGCGCCGCCGCGTCGGCGGCGAACACCGCCGTGGCTTCGTCGCGGGTGTCGACGACGCGGATGCCGCGTGCCTTGGCCGCCGCCAGGATCGGGGAGATGTGGCCGCCGCACAGCGTGAACAGCATCGGCACGCCGTGCGCACGCAGCACCGCCGCGACGCGCTCGCCGCCGTTCATGCCGGCCCGCCGTCGAGGCGACGGAGCGGCCGCAGGCTCGCCGTCATGCCCCGCCAGCCGCGCCGCAGGCCTCGGCCCGCGGCGCCCTCACCGCCCCGCCGCTCCCGCACGGCGCTACGGCCGCGCCGCCTGGCTTCTCGCCGCATGCTCGGCCACCAGTACCTTGAAGTCGATCTTGCCCACACGCGTCTTCGGCAGCTCGCGGCGGAACTCGATCTCGCGCGGGCAAGACCACTTGATCAGCCGCTGGCGGCAGAAGTCGATCAATTGCTGCGCGGTCGCGCCGCTTTCCTGCGCCGGGTCCTTCAGCACCACCACCGCCTTGACGCGCTCGACCTGCGATTCGTCCGGCACGCCGATCACGCACGCTTCCTCGACCAGCGGGTGCTGGTACAACACCGCCTCCACCTGGGCCGGGTAGACGTTGAAGCCGGAGGACTTGATCATCCGCTTGGCGCGCGCGGTGAAGTAGAAGAAGCCGTCGGCGTCGCGGCGGCCGAGGTCGCCGGTGTGGAGCCACTTGCGGCCGTCGGCGTGCACCTTCAGCGTCTCGGCCGTGGCCTGCGGGTCGTCGAGATAGCCGAGCATCACCGCCGGGCCGGCCACACAGATCTCGCCTTCCTCGCCGGGCGGCAGCTCGTCGGTGGTGCCGAGGCGGCAGATCTTGGCGTCCATGTCGGGGAACGGCACGCCGATCGAGCCCTCGCGGTACTCCGCGAGCGGCATCGCCATGATTGCGGTGACCGCCTCCGTCAGCCCGTAGCCCTCCAACAGCTTCACGTTGCCGCCGTGCAACGCCACCAGCGCCTCGAAGCGCTCCTTCACCGGCCGTGGCAGGGCGTCGGCGCCACAGAAGCACGCGCGCAGGCAGGACAGATCGCTTCTGGCCAGCGACGGATCCTTCGACAGCGCGTCGAACAGCGTCGGCACGCCGACGAGGATGTTCGGTCGCGCAGTCTTCAACAGCCGGGCCACGACCTCGGGCGAGAACTGCGGCACCAGGATCGACTTGCCCCCGGCCATGAAGGCGGCGTTGATGCACACGCCCAGCCCGAAGCCGTGAAAGATCGGCAGCACCGCGAGAATCGAGTCGCCCTGCCCCATCCCGCCCCACGCCGCCGCCTGCATGCCTTCGGCGATGAAGTTGCGGTTCGACAGCACGATGCCCTTCGGCACGCCGGTGGTGCCGCCGGAGCACAGGATCGCTGCCGGATCGTCGGTCGCGCCATGCGCTCGCGGTGCCGGCGCGTGCGGCGCGGCCACCAGGTCTTTCCACCAGCGCACACGGGGATCGGCCGGCACCGCGGGAATCTTGCGGCCCTTGGTCACCCAGAAGCCCAGTCGCTTCAGCGGCGACAGGTCGTCGCCGATGCGCGACAGCACGATGGCGTCGAGCGGCTGCTTCGGCCGCGCCTGCGCGAGCGTGCCGTAGAACGCGTCGAACGTGAGCGCCACCCGCGCCCCGCTGGCATTCAGGTAGTGCTCGATCTCCGGCGCCGTGGACAGGGGGTGAATCAGCGCCGGCACCACGCCGAGCTTGTTGGCGGCGTTAAAGGCAATGACGCCGGCCGGCGCCGTGGGCATCGAGATCAGCAGCCGGTCGCCGGCCTTCAGTCCGAGCGAGGCCAGGGCCGCGGCGGCGCGATCGATCGACGCCAGCAGCTCGCGATAGCTCGCCGTGGTGCCGAAGAAGTCCCAGGCGATCGCCTCCGGCACGCGCTGCGCGGTGGCGGCCACCGCCTCGTACAGCGTCAGCCGCGGATAGTCGAGGCGCGGCGGCACGCTGCCGTAGAAGCGCAGCCAAGGCCGATCGTTCTGCGTGCTCATCGCCGTCGCCGCGGCGCCGGCCGCGGTCCGCCCCCCCCGCCCCGCGGCAATCTAGCAGCGCCGCCGCGGCAGCGGCAACGCGCG
>CALGWX010000097.1 GCA_937936215.1 uncultured Burkholderiaceae bacterium
CCAGCGCATAGACCTCGTGCAGCTGCGATTGCATGGTGAACACCGGCGTGTACAGGCGTACCGGCGGCACCTCGCCGTTCAGCACCACGGCGTCGACCCTCTTCAGCCGCGCCGGCGAGTCGCGCAGGGGCCCCGCCGGCAGCCGCCAGCCATTGCCCAGGCCGCGGAAGTGCAGCACGGCGATCTCGACATCGCGCGCCAGCCGCGGGTGCTGCAGGCCGTCGTCGCAGATCAGCACGTCGCACTTCGGGTGTAGCGAGCGCAGCACGCGCGCGGCGGCGACGCGGTCGGCGCCGACCACCACCGGCGCCCCCGTGGCCTGGGCGATCAGCAGCGGCTCGTCGCCTACCTCCTCGGCGCGCGAGTTCGCTTCCACCGGGCGCACGTCCTTCGTGCGGCGGCCATGCCCGCGCGACAGCACACCGGGGCGCCAGCCCCGCTCGCGCAGCGCGCGCACCAGCTCGATCACCAGCGGCGACTTGCCGGTGCCGCCGACGTACAGGTTGCCGACCACGACCACCGGCAGCCCGACGCGCCACGCCTTCAGCAGGCCGCTGCGATACAGGCCCTCGTGGACGAGCCGCGCGCCGGCGTACAGCCACGACAGCGGCAACAGCGCGATCGCCAGCGGGCCGCGCCGCGTCCAGGCGCGGCTCAGGGCGCGCTCGATCAGCCCGCGCGTGGACATGGACGTCGCCGGGGCTTCAGCGCCTGCCGACGGCGCCCGAGCGCTCGGTCAGGAAACTGAGCCGCGACAGCCCGGCCTGCCGGGCCCCTTCCATGACGTTGACGACGGCCTGGTGCGGCGCCTGCGCGTCGGCGCGGATGACGACCAACGGCTCGTTCAGGCCCTGCGCCGCCTGCGCTAGCGCCTGCGCCACCGCGACCGGATCCGTGTTCGGCAGCACCTGGCGGTCGAGCGCGAAGCGGCCGTCCGCGGTGACGCCGACCACGATCTCGTTGCGGCGCGCATCGGCCGCCACGGCTTCCGCCCCCGGCAGCCGCAGCTGCAGCTCGCCGAAACGGGTGTAGGTCGTCGTCACGGCGAGAAAGATCAGGACGATCAGCATCACGTCGATTAGCGGAACCAGGTTCAGTTCCGGCTCCTCGTCCTGGGGGCGGCGGAATCTCATCGCGGCGCAGCGTCGTAGCGGTCGGCGAACAGCACTTCGAGCAGCTGCTGCGCCTGGTCTTCCATCGCCACCACGTACTCCTCGATGCGTGACTTGTAGTGGCGGTAAAACAGCACCGCGGGCACGGCGACGATGATCCCGAAGGCGGTGCAATACAGCGCGATCGAGATGCCGTGCGCCAGCTGCTGCGGGTTGGAGCCGGCCTGCTGCGAGGCGAAGATCTCGATCATCCCGATCACCGTGCCGAGCAGGCCGAGCAGTGGCGCGATCGACCCGATCGAGCCGAGCAGCGACAGGTAGCGCGACAGGTCATGGGCGACGTGGCCGCCGACGTTGGCCACCGCCGCGCCGGCGATTGCCCGCGGCGCGCGCACGTTGCGCAGCGCCGCCGCCAGCACCCGCCCCAGCGGGGAGTGCGACTCCAGCTTGGCGATGACCTCCGGCGTGATCTGCCGCCGCGAGTGCAGCGACAGGACGTCGCGCAGCAGCGTGGCCGGCAGGACCTTGTCGCGCCGCAGGGCGATGCCGCGCTCGATGATCAGCGCCAGGGCGACGATGGAGGCGATGATCAGCGGCCAGATCGGCCAGCCGATCGCTTGTACGATCGCAAACACCTGATTTTGTTGGCTGGGGGCGCGGGGCGCAGGGCGCAGTGTAGTGGCTCGCCGCAAAGCGCCCCGTCGGCTCCCGCCCGCTGTGGAAAACATTGTGGACAAGAACCGTTGGTCGCTCGCAAAGCCGCGTCGTTGCTGGCCCGCGCCGCCTTGCCGATTCGTTGAGCAATTGAGATTACCGATATAGATCAGCAACTTGCGCGGCCTTGCCGGCGCCGGCGCGCGGCGCGGTGCCGGCAACGCTAGCGGCATCGGCCGATGTGGACAGGTATGGCCCGGAAACCCGCATGAATCCTGGATCCGCCGACCAAACTCCAGCATTGGCGCGGGAAAGCATCACGGTTTCGGCGCTGAACCGCGCCGTTGCTAGCGTTCTGGCCCGCAGCTTCCAGCTGGTGCGGGTTCGCGGCGAGATCGCCAACTTCAGCCGCGCCGCCAGCGGCCACTGGTACTTCACCCTCAAGGACGACCGGGCCCAGGTGCGCTGCGCGATGTTCCGCGGCCGCAACCTGCTGGCCGAGTTCGCGCCGCGCGACGGCGACGACGTCGAGGTGCTCGCCCAGGTCGGCCTGTACGAACCGCGTGGCGAGTATCAACTGACCGTGGAGGCGATCCAGCGCGCCGGCCTGGGGCAGCTGTACGAGCGTTTCCTTCGGCTGAAGGAGCGGCTGCAGGCCGAGGGCCTGTTCGACATGAAGCGGCCGCTGCCGGTGTTTCCGCGCGCCATCGGCGTCGTGACCTCCCTGCAGGCGGCGGCGCTGCGCGACGTGCTGGCCACGCTTTCGCGCCGCTCGCCTCACGTCGCGGTGATCGTCTACCCAGTGCCGGTGCAGGGCGAGGGGGCCGGCGCGCGCATCGCGGCGATGCTGCAGACCGTCTCGCGGCGCGGCGAGGTCGATGTCGTGCTGCTGGTGCGCGGTGGCGGTTCGATCGAGGACCTCTGGGCGTTCAATGAGGAAGCGGTCGCGCGCGCCATCCGGGCCTGCGCGGTGCCGGTGGTCGTCGGCGTCGGCCACGAATCGGACGTCACGATCGCCGACTTTGCCGCCGACCTGCGCGCGCCCACGCCCACCGCGGCCGCGGAGCTCGCCGCGCCCGACCGCGCGCTTCTGCTGCGCGCCGTCGGCGAGCGCACGGTAAAGCTGCGGCGGGGCCTGGACGGCCGCCTGCAGCAGTGGCAGCAGCGGCTCGACTATGCGCAGCGCGCGCTCGCCAGCCCGCGCGCGTCGCTGCGGGCGCTGGCCTCCCGCGTTCACGCCCTTGCCGTGCGCGCGGCGCACGCGGTGGCGGGCCGCGTTGCCCGTGCCGGGCGTCGCAGCGACGAGTTGACGGCGCGGCTGCGCCACGCCGCACCGGGCCTGGACGCGAAGGGACATCTGCTGCAGCAGCGGCGGCTGGCGCTCGCGGCGGCGTGGCGGCATCGACTGCACGCAAGCCGGGGCCGCGTGGAGACGCTGTCGGGCCGCTTGTGGGCGCTCGATCCGGACGCGGTGCTGGCCCGCGGCTACGCGCGGGTGGCCGATGCGAGCGGCCGCCTGGTCACGGATGCGGCGTGGCTTTCGCCCGGCGACCTGCTGCGGCTGCGCTTTGCGCGTGGTGGCGCCACGGCGCGGGTGCAGGACGTCGAGCCGCCCACGGGCGATGCTCCGCCCCTGCGCGATCCGGGGTGATGCCGCGGGCGCCGCCACGTCGATCGCTAGAATCGGCGCCGCTTCGACCCAAGGAGGAACAACGATGGAACACACCCTGCCGCCGCTGCCGTACGCGATGGACGCGCTGGCGCCGCACATCTCGAAGGAGACCTTCGAGTACCACTACGGCAAGCACCACCAGGCCTACGTCACCAACCTGAACAACCTGATCAAGGGCACCGAGTTCGAGTCGATGGCGCTGGAGGACATCATCCGCAAGTCCTCCGGCGGCGTCTTCAACAACGCCGCCCAGGTGTGGAACCACACCTTCTTCTGGCACAGCATGAAGCCGGGCGGTGGCGGCGAGCCCAGCGGGGCGCTGGCCGCCGCGATCAACGCCAAGTGGGGCTCGTTCGCGGCCTTCAAGGAGGCGTTTACCAAGAGCGCGGTGGGCAACTTTGGCTCCGGCTGGACGTGGCTGGTCAAGAAGCCGGACGGCACCGTCGACATCGTCAACACCAGCAACGCCGGCACGCCGTTGACCACCGCCGACCGCGCGCTGCTGACGATCGACGTCTGGGAGCACGCCTACTACATCGACTACCGCAACGCGCGGCCGAAGTTCGTCGAGACGTTCCTGAACTCGCTCGCCAACTGGGACTTCGCGGCGAAGAACTTCGCGTAGGGTTCGCCAGCGGCACCCGGGGGCGTCGGCCGCGCCGGCGCTCTCATCGCAAGGAGCCGGCCTCGCGCCGGCTTCTTGCTTTGCCCGCCCGGCGTGGGCGCGAATTGCGCGGGAGTCGTTTTCCCGCGGCCTATCGGGCAGCCGCAGGCAGGCGGCCGATCTTCGCGCCGGGCTTTAGCCCCTTCTGCTCGAACCAGCCCTGCGCCATCTCGAGCGCGAAGCGCACCGGCTGCTGCGCGCAGTGGCTGCGCTCGTCGTGCGGCTGCATGTCGTGGATGTTGACGATGCTGCCGTCGTCCTCGATGAACGCGACCGACAGTGGAATCAGCGTGTTGCGCATCCACATGCAGTGCACGGCCTTGCGGTCGAAGACGAACAGCATGCCGTGGTTGGGCAGCAGCGCCTGACGAAACATCAGGCCGCGGGCGCGGCTGGCGTCGGTGGCCGCGACCTCGGCGGTGATCAGGTGCACGCCGGCGGTCAGTTGAACCGTGGGCAGGCTCGCTGGCTGCGCGGCAGCGGTGGCCGCTACCTGCGTGAAGAACAGCGTGGCCAGCAGCAGGGTAAGCAGTCGCATGGGGGCTCGTCCGGGGGGCGTTGCGAGTCGAGTTTTACCACTTTGCTCTGCGGCCGAAGTCGACTCATTGCCGGCGGGCTGCCGGCCCGGACGAGTAAACTGCCTTCGAGGCAGGCGGTGCGGCCGTCGCGGCAATTCAGATCCGCCGCGCCAGCGGCCACGAGAACTTCAACGACGCGGAGAGGCCATGTACCAGCACATCAAGGTGCCCAGCGAAGGGCAAAAGATCACCGTCAACAAGGACTTCTCGCTGAGCGTTCCCGACCATCCGATCGTGCCCTTCATCGAGGGTGACGGCACTGGAGTGGACATCACGCCGGTGATGATCAAGGTGGTCGACGCCGCGGTGGCCAAGGCCTATGGCGGCCGGCGCAAGATCGTCTGGATGGAGCTGTATGCCGGCGAGAAGTCGACCCGCGTCTACGGCCCCGACGTGTGGCTGCCGGAGGAGACGTTGGCCGCCCTGCGCGAGTACGTGGTGTCGATCAAGGGGCCGCTGACCACGCCGGTGGGCGGCGGCATCCGCTCGATCAACGTCGCGCTGCGGCAGGAGCTCGACCTGTACGTTTGCCTGCGGCCGGTGCGCTACTTCAAGGGCGTGCCCAGCCCGGTCAAGGAGCCGGAGAAAACCGACATGGTGATCTTCCGCGAGAACTCGGAGGACATTTACGCCGGCATCGAGTACGAGGCCGAGAGCGACAAGGCGAAAAAGGTCATCAAGTTCCTGCAGGAGGAAATGGGGGTGCGCAAGATCCGCTTCCCGGAGACCTCCGGCATCGGCATCAAGCCGATCTCGCGCGAGGGCACCGAGCGGCTGGTGCGCAAGGCGATCCAGTACTGCTTCGACAACAAGCGCAAGAGCATCACCTTCGTGCACAAGGGCAACATCATGAAGTTCACAGAAGGCGCGTTCGCCAAGTGGGGCTACGCGCTGGCGCAGCGGGAGTTCGGCGCCGAGCCGCTGGACGGCGGCCCGTGGATGAGAATTAAGGCCCCCCATGGCGACATCGTCGTCAAGGACGTGATTGCCGACGCCTTCCTGCAGCAGATCCTGCTGCGGCCGGCCGAGTACGACGTGATTGCGACGATGAACCTGAATGGCGACTACATCTCGGACGCGCTGGCGGCCCAGGTCGGCGGCATCGGCATCGCGCCGGGCGCGAACCTTTCCGATTCGGTGGCGATGTTCGAGGCCACCCACGGCACGGCGCCGAAGTACGCCGGCAAGGACTACGTCAACCCCGGCTCCGAGATCCTGTCGGCTGAGATGATGCTGCGCCACATGGGCTGGACCGAGGCCGCCGACCTCGTCATCACGGCGATGGAAAAGGCCATCCTCGCCAAGACCGTGACCTACGACTTTGCCCGCCTCATGCCCGGCGCCACGCAGGTCTCCTGCTCCGGCTTCGGCGAGGCGATGATTAGCCACATGTAGCCGCCGCCCCGCGGGCGGCTGGCCAACAAAAAAACCCCGCGCTGGCGGGGGTTTTTTGTTGGCGCCGAGGCGGCGGTCAGTTGCTGCTGGTGATGTTCGACGCCTGCTTGCCCTTCGGCCCCGTGACCACCTCGAAGCTGACCTTCTGGCCCTCCTTGAGGGTCTTGAACCCGTTCATCTGGATCGCCGAGAAATGCGCGAAGAGGTCTTCCCCTCCGTCATCCGGCGTGATGAACCCGTATCCCTTGGCGTCGTTGAACCACTTGACAGTGCCTGTAGCCATTGTTGTTTCCTTCCCCGCAACGTCATCCCGAGGCGCTTCGGCTGACCAGTCCGCTGGGCGGAAGCGCCGGCCTCTACCCCTCTCCCCACGGCGCCGGCATTGCGGCTGCCGCCATTCGCCGGCGGACGCGCGCGTCCGGGCGAACCTCGCAATATTCCAACATCACCACGGACCGTCAAGGGGCGGCCTGACGGCGCTCGCCGTGCCGCCCTTCGCCGGGGCTGCGGCCGGCCGTCCGGCGGCCCACCGCTGCGGCCGCCTTCGGCCGGCGCTATCAAGCTTGGGAACAACCCGCGATTTGGGCGGTCTTCGTGAACGTCGGCCGCGCTTATTCCGGAGTCCAGTTCACTTATGATTCAATCGCATCTGACGTGAGGGCACGGCGCTTTCCACAATGCAGGTATGAGTGAGCGGTTCGACGAAGGCACGGTGACCGAGAAGCAGACTTCCCGGGTCAAGCCGCCGCCGATGTTCCAGGTTGTTCTGCTCAACGACGACTTTACGCCGATGGAATTCGTGGTCGGCGTGTTGCAGAAGTTCTTCGGCAAGGGCAGGGAGCAGGCGACCCAGATCATGCTGAAGGTGCACCATGAAGGGCGTGGCGTCTGTGGCGTGTACCCGCGCGACGTCGCCGCGTCGAAGGTCGAGCAGGTTTGCAGTTATTCACGGCAGCACCAGCATCCGCTGCAGTGCGTGATGGAGGAAGCATGATCGCGCAGGAACTCGAAGTCAGTCTGCACATGGCCTTTGTCGAGGCGCGGCAGGCACGACATGAATTCATCACCGTCGAGCACTTGCTGCTGGCGCTGCTGGACAACCCCTCGGCAGCCGAAGTGCTGCGCGCCTGTGCCTGCAACATCGAGGACCTGCGCAAGAGCCTGCAGAATTTCATCGCCGACAACACGCCGACCCTGCCGCCGAACTCGGAGGCCGACACGCAGCCGACGCTGGGCTTCCAGCGCGTGATCCAGCGCGCGATCATGCACGTGCAGTCGACCAGCAACGGCAAGAAGGAAGTGACTGGCGCCAACGTGCTGGTCGCTATCTTCGGCGAGAAGGACTCGCACGCGGTGTATTACCTGCACCAGCAGGGCGTCACCCGGCTGGACGTGGTCAACTTCATCTCGCACGGCATCACCAAGACGCCGCAAGGCGAGGAGAAGGCCAAGGGCAAGGACGGCGAGAAGGAGGAGGAACAGGCCGAGGGCCGCGAGGCGCAGGCCTCGCCGCTGGAGCAGTACACCGTCAACCTGAACCAGATGGCCAAGGACGGCAAGATCGACCCGCTGATCGGGCGCGAGCCGGAAGTGGAGCGGGTGATCCAGGTGCTGTGCCGCCGGCGCAAGAACAACCCGCTGTTGGTAGGCGAAGCCGGGGTCGGCAAGACGGCGATCGCCGAGGGGCTGGCATGGCGGGTGGTCAAGGGCGAGGTGCCGGAGATCCTCGAGCACTCGACCGTCTACTCGCTCGACATGGGCGCGCTGCTGGCCGGCACCAAGTACCGCGGCGACTTTGAGCAGCGGCTGAAGGCGGTGCTCAAGCAGCTGAAGGCCAACCCGAACGCGATCCTGTTCATCGACGAGATCCACACCCTGATCGGGGCGGGCTCCGCCTCTGGCGGGACGCTCGATGCCTCCAACCTGCTGAAGCCGGCGCT
>CALGWX010000098.1 GCA_937936215.1 uncultured Burkholderiaceae bacterium
GCAGGAAGAGAAAGTTCATCGTGGGCTCCTCGGCGGCCGCGGCCGGGAGCCCGCCGATGCTCAGACGGCGTGCCGGCCCGGTCGCGTGTCCGCGACAGCGGTCAATCGGATCAAGGGGTGTCGCATCGAAAGGGGCGCCGGTCGGCGCCGACTAGGGTCGGGGTCCATCGCCATCTCCTGTTGCGTTGACGGGCGGCGCGCGCAGAAACCGCGCCGGGTTTCACCGGGCTCAGGTGTGGACGGGGAGACTGTCGGGAACGACCGACCCTTGCGCGGATCGGCGACGCGCGCGGCGCACGGATCGCCGCGCCGGAGGGAGCGGGCTCAGTGCAGCGGGGCGCGGCGCACGACCGCTGGCCGCGTCAGACCGCGCGGCCAGCGCCGCAGCAGCCCTGCGCAGGGTCGGGAACCTGGGTGACTCGCACTGTCCACGAAGGAAACTCGGTCATGAGAAACGCGCAATTGTCTTTGCGCCGCCCTGGGTCCGTCAAGAGGTGCATGCCAGCACGTCGAGGATCGCTACACCCGCATGCGTTTCGAACAGGGTGGCCTCAGGCGGGCTAGCCCGGAAATTTCATGAGCGAGAGGTCGGCGGCCTCGTGCGTGTGCGCGGGGTCAGAGGGGTTCGAAGCCTTCAGACAAGCGCGGGCGGCCGATGCCAAATCGTAATGCGCAGCGAATCGAGTTCAGGCGGGTTGGCCGCCGCGTCATTGAAGCGAGCTTCGACGGCGGCGACCTCAGAGCCTGAGAATTTTTTCAATGCGCGGCGCGCTGCGGTTGGCGCGGGCGTCGATGCGCACAGCGACGGCGATACGGTCGCGGTGCGCCGGCGAGTCGGTCCAGCAGCCCGATTCGGGGTCATCAGAGGCCTTTTTCGGCCTCGATTCGCCGTTCATGCCGCCATCGCCTGCACTGCGGACGGATTTCGGGTGAGACCGAGCAACTGTGGCGCCAGCGCCACCGTGCGCAGCAGGTCGTGCGCCAGCGCAAAGAGCAAGGCCACGCAGCGCACCTTGGCCCGTCCTCGCACCGGCAGGCGGATCAGGCCGCGGTTGCGCGCCTGGGCGTTGACGCACTCGGCCGTGGCCGCACGCTGGCGGTAGATGTCCTGCGCCTGGGCACTGCCCATGCGCCGGCGCCAGTCGGCCACCGCGGCGCTGTCGTCGGGCTTCGGTGCGTGCTTGTCCTGTGCGATCGGATTGCCCTGCTCGCCTTGCTTGCGATGCGGCTCGGGCACCGGCGCATACACCTCGGTGCGGTCGGCCACTGCTTCGAGCTGCTCGTGCGCCGGGTAGCCGCCATCGACCAGCCACTGCCCGGGCAGCCGGCCGCAGCGCTGCTGCACCTGCTCGACCATCGGCTCAAGCTGCGCCATGTCGCTGCCGGCGGTGACCACCTCCACCCCGACGATGACCTGCGCGTCGCAGTCGCTGACGAGCTGCGTGTTGTACGCCGGACGGAAACCACCGTCGGCCATCTTCATCACACTGGCCTCGGCATCGGTGCTGCAGGCGCGTGCCTGTTCCGCCTTGCCGCCGTTGCGCCGCTTGGTCTGCTCGATCTCGGGCAGCCGCGCCAAGGCTTCTTCGAGGCGCTGCTGGCGCTCGCGTTCGGCCCGCTCGCGCGCGGCCTGGGCGCGGCGATTGCCCTGGCCGGGATCGGCATCGATCTGCGCCTTCAGGGCGGCCACCCGCTCGCTGGCCTGCCGCAGACACTCCTCCAGGCTGCCGCGGCGGCGAAACGACGCCGCCCCGGCACTGGCCCGCACCCGCATGCCGTCCTGCGCCACCCGCTCGAGCTTCACCGCCCCGGCGGCCAGCAAGGCGGCCAAGCTGGTGCTGAGCAATTCATCGAGCGCGGCACCGTGCGCTACCCGAAAGTCCGACAGGGCGTGGTAGTTGACCTGCACGCCGCCGCTGATCCAGCGGTAGGCATCGTGGGCGAGCACCCGCCGCGAGACCTCGCGCGCACTGCCGACGCCATCCAGCGTGGCGTACAGCCACAGCGCAAACAGGATCTCCGGGGCAATGGCGCTGCGGCCCACACCGCCCTCACGCACCTTGATGGCGGCATACATGCGGCTCAAGTCCTGCCGCTCGACCCAGGCCCACACCAGCCGCGCCCGGTGCCCGGCCGGCAGCAAGGACTCCAGATCCATCGGCCGCAGCTCGACCTGGCTGCGGTTGGGGCGCACCACCCGCGGCCGTGCGGCGGCCGTGGCCTCGACCGCTGGCGCCACCGGCGCCCTGGACTGCGGCAGATCGTCAAATAGCTCGCCGGTGTCGCTCATCGTCGTCTCGCTCTCCTCCGCACGCATCCGACCTTTGACGTGCGATGCGCAATTTCGTTGACCGCGGCGCGGAAAAACTCACAGGCTCTCAGTTCTGATGGCGGGTTGATGCGGCTGCGGCGGGTCGACGAGCGCATCGGCCTGACGCGTGCCGTGGCCGCCGTGTTCAGCGACGGCCGCGATGCGGCCAAGATCACCCATCGGCTGCGCGATCTGATCGCCCAGCGCCTGTACGGGCTGTGCTGCGGCTACGAGGACCTGAATGACCACGACACGTTGCGTGCCGACCTGCGGATGCAGACCGCGGTGGGGCGCACCGAGGTGCTCGCCTCCTCGCCGACGCGGTGCCGGCTGGAGAAGCGGGCCACACGAGCGCAGGCGGTGGCGCGGCACGGGGTGCTGGTCGAGCAGTGCCTCGCCAGCCACAACACAGCGCCCGCCGAGCGGGTGCTCGACATCGACACCTCGGACGTGCCGTTGCACGGCCGCCAGGAGCGGGCCGAGTTTCACGCCTACTACGATGCGCACTGCGATCTGCCGCTGTACGTGTTCTGCGGCCAAGCGATGCTTGCCTGCGTGCTGCGGCGCAGCCGCATCGACGGGGCGAAGCACGCGGCGGCGGTCATCAAGCTGCGCGTTGCCCGGCGGCGGCGGCGGTGCTGCTGTTGGTACTCGGCGTGCGCGAGCCAGAGCGCGAGTCCGGCCGGCCGCTGGTCAACCCTATCCAACGCGAGCAGTTGCGGCAACTGCCGCGCGCCTACTGGTGGGTGGTAGCCGTCGGCGCGGCGTTCACGCTGGCGCGCTTTTCGGAGGCGTTTCTCGTGCTGCGCGCCACCGAGGGCGGGCTGCCGATCGCGCTGGCGCCGCTGGTGCTGGTGGCGATGAA
>CALGWX010000099.1 GCA_937936215.1 uncultured Burkholderiaceae bacterium
CGGCGAATCGGCGCGAAGCTTTCGCCACAGCGTCGAGGCGTCGATGCCGAGCAGCTTCGCGGCGCGGCTGCGATTGCCGCCGCAGCGCAGAAGCACGTGTTCGATCCAGCGTCGCTCGACCTCGGCCAGCGTGGCGTCGTCCGGCCACATGGCCGGCGGCGCGCCCCCCGGCGCCCGCAGCTCGGCCGGCAGCTCGGCCACGGTCACGGCGTTTCCCGGCGCAAGTACCAGCGCCCGCTGGACGACGTTCTCCAGTTCGCGCACGTTGCCGGGCCAGCGGTATCGCACCAGCGCCGCCATCGCCGCCTCGTCGATGGCATCGACCTTCGGATTCAGCCGCGGCGCGTGCCGGGCGAGCACCTGCCGCGCCAGCGCCGCGATGTCTTCGGGCCGCTCGCGCAGCGGCGCGATGTCGATCGGAAACACGTTCAGGCGGAAGTACAGGTCGTCGCGAAAGGCGCCCTGCGCGCACAGTTGCTTCAGATCGCGGTTGGCGGCGATGAGCAGCCGCACGTCGACCTCGACCGGACGCGTGCCGCCGACGCGGAAAAAGCGCCGCTCCTGGATGAACTGCAGCAGCCGCGTTTGCACGTCGGCGCTGGCGCTGTTGATCTCGTCGAGGAACAGCGTGCCGCGGTCGGCCAGTTCGAGCAGGCCGATCCGGCGGGCGTTGGCGCCGGTGAAAGCGCCTTTCTCGTGTCCGAACAGTTCGCTCTCCAGCAGCGTCGGCGCCAGCGCGCCGCAGTGCAGCGTCAGCATCGTCTGCCCCTGGCGTGCGCTGCGGCGATGAATGTGCGCCGCGAGTACCCCCTTGCCGGTGCCGGTTTCGCCCTGCAGCAGCACCGGCAGATCGGTCGGTGCGACCTGCTCGGCCAGTTGCAGCGCACGCCGCATCGCCGCGCTGGCGGCCAGCGGCGCTGCAGGCTGCTGGGCCCTGACCGCGGCTTCGAGCTGGGCGATGCGGTGCTCGCGCGCCCGCGTGCCCGCCAACCGCTGCAGGACGAAGCGGATCTGCTCGGCGGTGAACGGCTTCAGGATCACGTCGGCCACGCCCTGCTGGAAGGCGCGCACGGCGTCGGCGGCGCTGGCGTAGCCGGTGATCAGCACCACCGCCGCCGCCGGCTGCACCTGCCGCGCCAGTTGCAGCAGGCTCAGGCCGTCGCGGCCCGGCAGTCGCAGATCGGTCAGCAGCAGGTCGATCTCCTGCGTCGCCATCGCCTCGGCGGCGGCGTTGCCGTCGGCCACGACCTGCGCCGTCACGCCCTCGGCCTGGCACAGCTCGGCCAGCAGCTGGGCCATCGCCTCGTCGTCTTCGGCGATCAGAACGCGGCGGGGCATGGCTGGCTCCGGTAGGCGGGCAGGCGCAGGCGGAATACGGTACCGCCGGCGCCGCTGTGTTCGAGTTCGAGATCGCCCTCCATGTCGCGCGCCAGCCGGCGGCTGAGTGCCAGCCCGAGGCCGGTGCCGCTGGCGCGCGTGGTGACGAAGGCCTCGAACAGCCGCGACCGCACCGATTCGGCGATGCCGGGTCCGTCGTCGGCGACGCGCAGGCTCCAGGCGCCGTCGTCTTCGCGCAGCGCGATGCGGACCTTGCGCGCGCCGGCCTGTTGGGCGTTGGAGACCAGGTTGAAGACGATCTGCTCGACCATCGTCGGATCCGCCCACACGTCGGCGGCGGTCGACGGCAGCGACAGTTCCAGCCGCGCATCGTGCCGGCGTAGCACCGGTTCGAGCAGCGCCGCGATGCTCTGCAGGCGCTCCTTGAGGTCGAAGCGCTGGCCGGCCGGGTTGGGCGGGTGCACCGTGCCGAGGATCTCGCGCACGCTGGTGGCCAGCCGCTCGGCCTGCCGCTCGATCACCGCCAGCCGCTGCCGCACCGGCTCGGCAGCCGTCTCCGCCGCCGCGATGCGCGCATAGCCGAGGATGTTGGCGATCGGCGTGTTCATCTCGTGCGCCAGTTCCGCCGCGAGCTGGCCGACGCTGGCCAGCCGCTGCACGGCACACAGCCGGTTCATTGCCTCGTCGCGCGACTCGTGCGCCTGCTCCAGGCGGGCGACATGGGCGCGGATGTCGCTTTGCAGGCGGTCGAAGCGCGCCGCCAGTTCGTCGATCTCGCGCGCCGCGTCGGGCGGCAGCGGCTCGGGCGCGCCCTCGCGGTCGGGGCGGATGCGCGATACCAGCGTCCGCACCGGCTGCAGCACGCGGCTGTCGATCAGATGCCGCGCCAGCACGAAGGCGCCGGCGAGCAGCAGCGCCAGCCCGGCCAGCAGCACGGCAGTCAGCATCCAGGCCGATCGCCGCGCCGGCTGCAGGTCGTAGTGCAGGCGCACGTCGCCGAGCGCCTGCCCCTGGACCCGGATCGGCAGATGCACGGTCGGCAGCCGCGGCGCCGACTCGCCGGCGCTGGCGATGACGACGCCGTCGGCGCGCTCGATTTCGATGGTGATGACATCGAAGCGGCCCGCCAGCGCCTGGGTCGACCGCTCCAGCATGCCGTAGTCGCGGATCAGCAGCGGATCGACGCTGACCTCGGCCAGTTGCTGCGCCAGCGCCAGCGCCTTGTCGCGCGCGGCGCGCTCCAGCAGCGTCAGGACGCTCAGGTGCACCGCAACCGCCAGCGCCAGCCCCAGCGCGCCGAGCGCCAGGCCGAGCTTGCGCCCGAGCAGCGCCGCCAGGCTTGGCCGCTCGCGGCCGCTCATTCGGTCTCCGGCAGCGCCTTCACGACCCGCTGCGCGTAGTCGAACATCGATTCGAACGCCGGCAGGAAGCTGGCGCCGCGGCCGAGCGCGGCCAGCGCGCGGCGGCCGCTTTCGGTCTCCGGCGCCAGTAGCGCCGCCGTCAGCGCGGCGTCGAACGACGACGCCACCGCGCTGGTGGCGACGATCACGTGCGGCGGCAGCGGCTCCGATTGCGCCAGCACGCGCAGGCCGCGGGCGAGGTACTCGTTGGCCAGTTCGAGCCTCAGGCCGCCGGCGTCGAAGTCTCGGTGCAGCACCGCCAGCGCCACCTGCTCGTGGCGATTCAGATGGCGGAAATAGCCGAGGTCGCGCAGCGTCACGCCGGCATTGGCCAGCATGTAGCGGGGGACGACGAAGCTGCTGAAGGAGATCGCGTTGCCGAAGGCCATCGAGCGGCCGCGTAATTGCTCCAGCGACTGCACCGGGCTGTCGGTGCGCACGACGATGGCCGAGCGATAGGCGGCCACACCGTCGATCGCCTCGGCGGCGATCAGGCGCAGCGCGCCGCCGCTGCGGGCGCGGGCGCGCAGGTACGGCGTCGGGCCGATGTAGGACAGGTGCACGCGCCCCTGCGCAACATCGCTGATCTGCTGTTCGTAGGTCGAGGCGACCTGCAACTCGATCGGCACGCCGCTGACCTCCTGCAGGTAGTCGCACAGCGGCCGGAATCTGGCGAACAGCCGTCGCGGCGTGTCGAATGGGTGCACCGAGAAGATCCAGCCCGGCCGCTGCGCCGCCGCGAGCAGCGGCAGGCCCGCCAGCGCCAGCAGGAGGCTGCGGCGGCGGTCGTTCGATGAAGCGTTGCTTGCGTCGGCCATATCGAAAGCGGGCGGGCCCATCGGCGCCGCCGCGGCCGACTATCGTAGTCGCTGTGTGTACTCGGCTGGCGCCGAGTCAGAACTTCGAAGCGATGGCGTCGGCGTTGTCGGTGCCACGCGCGCGGGGCGGGACCCTGGCCGTGCCGGCCGAGATCCAGCCGACCAGCTGCTCGCCCGCGCCGCAGAAGGCGGCAGCGATCTTGGCGTCGGCGGCGCGCCGGCCCGAGAGCATCTTGGCGCCGAAGCCCATGAAATGCAGCGCGTTCAGCACGTTGGTCAAGGCGCCACCCACCGCCATCCATTGCTCGTGCAGCGGCACTTCGTGCATCGGGTTCGGCCGCGCGACCACGGCAATCACTACCGGCGCCTGCTTGGCGCGCGTGCGCTCCAATGCCAGTTCCTCTTCGCTCTTGCCGCAGCGGCGACCATAGTCGACGAACAGTTCTGCCAGCCGCTCGAGCCCGTCGTCGCGCACGACGACGAAACGGAACGGAATCAGCTTGCCGTGGTCGGGTGCGCGCAGCGCGGCGGCGAAGGCCTGACGCAGGTGCTCGTCGCTCGGCGCCGGCTCGCCGAGGTGCTTCGGGCCGACCGAGTGACGCGAGGCGAGAAGCCGCAGCGCGGCCTCGGCACGTTCGGATGCGTTGGCATCGAGGCTCATGGTTGCCTTTCGGTTCTGCGATTTGGCTTGACGATGTACCCGGCCATGCGCCGCGGCTGCATCAATCCGCGGCGGCTGTACGCGCCACGTAGACCGTGCAGGCGGCGTCTCGGTCCTGCAGCGGATGGCGGAAGCGGACGACATGCGCGTCGGCTTGCGCGAACACGGCTTGCAGTTCGGCCTGGAAAGCCGCCTCCGGCGGATCGTCGGACCACAGTCCGAACACGCCGCCGGCGCGCAGATGGCCGGCCAGGCGCAGCAGGCCGTCGCGGCGGTACAGCCCGGCATGTGACGGATGCAGCACACGGCCCGGGGAATGGTCGATGTCGACGAGGATCGCATCGAACCGGCGGCCGGGCGCCGTCGAATCGATGTCGGGGCAGTCGACGAGCGCGAAGAAATCGGCGTTGACGAAGCGCAGCCGAGGGTCTGCCGACAGCGCCTTGCCGAGCGGCACCAGGCCGCGGCGATGCCAGTCGATGACGTCGGCCAGCGCCTCGACGACGAGCAGCGAGCGCACCGTGGCGTGATCGAGCACGGCGCGTGCGGTGTAGACAAGCCCGAGTCCGCCGACCACCACGTCGAGCGAACAACCGGCGGCCGCGGCCAGCCCGAGTTCGGCCAGCGCGATCTCGCTGCGCGTGAACAGGCTCGACATCAGCAACTCGTCGCCGAGCTTGACCTCGTAGACGTCGATGCCCAGCGCGGGCTCGGTGCGCCGGCGCAGGCTCAGCTCGCCGAGCGGGGGTGTCGCGGCAGGCGAGTTCTTCGAAGTCGATCGACATTGGCGTCTTCTCTGTGTCCGCAGGCGCCGTGTAAAGGGTGGAGTCGGGACAGCGGCGCCCCGATCCCGGCGTCGCTGGCTCGAGCGGGATCGCGATTATCCGCGCAGCGGTCTGGCGTCTTCTTCAAATTTGGGCGATCAGCTTGCGAACCGCATCGCCGAGCTGCAGCGCGTGCGAGCCCAGGGGGTACGCCTACGACGACTTCGAGTTCGCCGACGACATGCGCTGCGTCGCGGTGCCGGTGTTTGGCGGCGGGGGCCGACTCATCGGCGGCATCAGCCTTTCCGGCCCGAGCGCCCGATACACGCTGGCGAAACTGGACGAGCTGCGGGACTGCGCGCTCGCGGAGGCTCGACGGCTTTCGCAGCGACTTGGTCATCGCGACTGAAAGCCCCGGCGAAGCAAGCCACTGCGCCGGCGTTGCTCCGGCAGGCGGACCTGCTTCCGGTGTGACTCGCAGCCGGAGCGTCATCTCGGCCAAACTCCGGCGTCACTTGCGGATGGTCGACAATCGACAGCAGAGCAACGCGGCCGGTCGTCATCCTGCCGGCCTTCACAACGAGGCGCAGATCGTGTTCGACCGGGAGCGCGTCGGTGGGCCGCGCCACGACGGTCGCGACACGCGCTTCGTGCGCCCGATGCGCGTCCGCCACGCCGTGCTGCCGCGCTGGCACGGTTCGGCACTGGCCGCCTTATGCCTGCTGGTTCGATAACCGAGGATGCAGTGACGATGGATGCCGATCTGAAGTTTTTTCGAGGCCTGATCGAACAGCGGCTTCGCGAGCTGGCGATCGCGCTCGAGCAGGGGCAAGGCGGCGACGAAGGCAGCACCGCGCTCGACCAGACGCGTGTTGGCCGGCTGTCGCGGATGGATGCGCTGCAGCAGCAGGCGATGGCGATCGGCTTCCGCGAAACGCTGCTGCGAGAGCGACGACGGCTCGAAGCGGCGCTGGTCAGGCTCGAGGAGGGCAATTACGGGCTTTGCTGCCAGTGCGGCGATGCCATCGCCAGGGACCGGCTCGAAGCGGATCCGGGCACACCGTTCTGTGCGCCTTGTCAGGAAGGCGTCGAGGCGCGCCGCGCGAGGCCGGGCCGGTGATCGCGGACCCGGTCGCCGCGCTCGCGGCAGCGACCGGAAGCTGGTGGACGACCGCGCCGCAGTTGCGGTCATTCGCCCCGATGTGGTCGCCGAGGTGTTCCCGGACTTCACCGGCTGTATCAATGCGCTCGAACAGAAGCCGTGAAGGCATGAGCCCACCGGGCCGTTCCACGGCCGCGCTCACAGGCGCGGCCGGCTGCGCGGGGGCAAGCGCAAGCAGTTGCGCTTGCCTCTTCCAGCTCCGCCCCAAGGGCGAATCCCTCAGCGCGGAGCCGCGAAGGTAGTCCCGTGAGCAAGTCCGATCGCAGGGCGCGCGCCGCCCGCTCGGCAAGGTCCAGCAGCGAACCGCCGCCATCGGGCGGCGGCCGATGGCTCGCCGGCGCCTTCGATGACCTGCCGCGCGAACCGACGGTGCTGCACGAGCAGCGCCTGCAAGCCGTGCACGAGGCGATCCGGGCCGCCGGCGGCGGCCGGGTGGCCGACATGGGATGCGGCGACGGCGCCCTGGTGCGCCGCCTGCTGCCCGACCCTGCGGTCGACCGCATCTTTGCGCTCGACCGCAGCCTGGCGGCGTTGGCGCGACTCGCGGCATCGGTCGAGCCGGCGGTACTGTCGAGCGGCCGGCTGACGCTGCTGCAGGGTTCGTTCACCGGCGCGCAGCCGGCGCTTGCCGGCGTCGATGTCGTGGCCATGGTCGAGACCATCGAGCACGTGGCGCCCGAACTGCTCTCCGCGGTCGAACGGCTCGTGTTCGGGGCGCTCATGCCCGGCGCGGTCATCGTCACCACGCCGAACCAGGAATACAACGAGCTGTTCGGCATGTCCCCTGGCCAGATGCGCGAACCGGGACACTGCTTCGAGTGGCCGCGCAGCCGCTTTCGCGCCTGGGCCGCCGGCGTGGCGCTGCGCTCTGGCTATTCGCTGCAGATCGCGGGGATCGGACTGGCGGATCCGCATCGGGGTTGTCCGACGCAGATGGCCGTCTTTCGCCGCTGCGAGCCGAGTTCTGCCACGGTCGATCCTCGCGAGGAGGCTTGCTGATGCAGGGATGGGACGGCCGCGGATCGGGCACGAGTCCCGCAAAGGCCTGAACGCCCAGGCTGCCGGACGCCGGCGAGCCGCGCCTGCCTCTCGCACTCGGGGGCAGCGACCTTCGGCTCGACGAAGTCGCGTCGGACGTGTACGAGCAGAACACAGGTCTATGGGGAAACCGCGCCGACCTCGATCGAACGAAGCGGCACCGGGCGGCGGCAGGTCGCGGCAGGCGCCGTTCCTTAAATACCCCTGGGTGTTTCCCCACGTAACAGATGAAAACGAGCGTGGCCGAGGTGTTCTCTCGGCGCCCGGCGACGTTATCTTGATTGCAAGGCGGAACTCGATACGACACCGCCTTCCGGGCTTCCGGTCACGAGGCGCGGCCGGAGCCGACAACGAGACGCGCCGACAGAAAGACCGAAAACTGGAGATCGTCATGAAAGCAGACTCGCACTCATTCCGCTGGCCGCGCTGCTGGCCGGCGCTTTCGCGGTGACCGATGCGGTGGCAGCCGGCCCTTACGGCTGGCGCTACAACGCCCCCGGTTACTACTACCACCAGGACAAGCAGCTCGACCGCGCCACGGTCGAGAACAACGTGCGCGCCGCGCTCGACGGCGTGACCAAGGGCGAGCCATGGAAGAGCCCGCGCGGCGTCACCCACATTCCGCTGCTGAACAAGGACAAGCTGGTGGTGGGCGACCTGTGGCTCGACGCCGACCTGAAGGCTGTCGAGGTCGGCACCTACTGGACCGGCGCGCGCGTCACCAAGGCCGAACTCGTGGCCGACGGCAAGCTGGTCGGCACGATCTGGCTGCCGTAGTCGGTCGAACATTGTTCGCTGCGGCGGGCTGCCGGCGTGACAGCCCGCCGCGGCGTCGAAAGCGGGCGGCC